>JAYTMI010000169.1:0-2933 GCA_043728625.1 Saprospiraceae bacterium
CGCAAAAAATTGCCTAAAATCCTGTTTTCGTTTTGAAAATTCGAACCCATAAAAAGCAAGCCATTTTTGTTGCTCAATCGGCACAGCCCATAATTGACAACTGAACCGCGCAGGGTACTCAATGTTTTAATATCGAGTAAGCCATCGTAATGAATCAGCGTGGCAGTGCTGTCTGAGTCGAAATAGCCAATAGAGTCACGCAGTTCATTGATTGTCAAGATTTTAGTTCCAAACTTTATAATGCTACCAGCATTCACAATGCGTTGATTTGAAGTACGGGCATCTGTAAATATTTCAATACGAACCACACCGTTTTGCCTATTCAAAATATTGCCAGAGGTGAGGCTATCAGATGTAATGATGTCGCCTGAAAGCCAAGCTATTAAACCCTCATTTTGAATTGTGCCATTGTTCGTAATCGTTTTGTAAATATCAAGACGACCTAAAGAGTTGATGAAAACAGCGGTGTTATCTGAAAAAGTGGTGCTATCCGTGATAACTGTTTTGTGCCGCACGGAAATGGATAAAACAGCACCACCTTGTGGCGCAGCGGGCGTATTTACCCAGTTTGTGCCATTAAAAGTCTCCCAAATAGCGGGATTTGCCCAGTTCCCGTCTGATATGGTACGGAAATCACCTAAATTTTGCGCGAAAAGGTTTGAGAAAAATGTGGTGCTTGCGCATAATAAAATGCCGAAGATGTGTTTGTTAGTCTTCATAGGTGGTTCGTTTTAAGTTAGAAAATATTAAAAATATAATTCTTAAAATATGTTTTATTTAAGTATAATAAACGGATAAAAATTGTATTTTAAAAATTATATACTGATAAACGCTTTACTGTTAAAAATTGTTGCGTAGAAATTTTTCATACAATCGAAAAAACGAAGCCCGTAGCATCTATTTTTTTTTAAAAAAAACAATGAAAAGTTTTTATGATAAAAATAAAGACTTGGAGAGACCCCTCAGTATTTTTAAAATATCAGAAAGTATAAAAAAAGAAACAAAAGGAATAGCCTTCAAACGATACTATTATGTTTTCTTTGTGACCAATTTAGGCAAATATCATTTGGAAATATGCCGAATTTGGCAAGGCATTATCGGAATCTGAAATCCATTTTCTTTTAAAATAGTATTTTTTGATACCAAAATTGCCTAAAATGTTATTCAATTATTTTTCATCAACGAAACAACAACACTTATGCAAGTCATTCTTGGTATTATTTTTCACACCATCGGCGGTATTTCGTCTGGTAGTTTTTACATGCCTTACAACAAAGTCAAAGGCTGGGCTTGGGAAAATTTTTGGCTCGTCGGCGGCTTATTCTCGTGGCTCATCGTGCCACCTATCGCAGCTTATCTAACAGTTCCCAATTTTTCAGAAATCATTGGTACAACGGCATCAAGCGTAAAGAATTTTACTTATCTGATGGGCTTGCTTTGGGGCATCGGCGGCTTGACTTATGGCTTAGGTGTACGCTATTTAGGTATGTCATTGGGCAATTCGGTTGTATTGGGTTTTTGCTCGGCTTTTGGGGCGTTAGTGCCTTCGATTTACTACAATTTTAACCCGACAGTTGGGAAAACGTCTTTCACAGATATGTTGGGAAACACTGGGGGGCAAATGGTTTTGCTGGGTGTTTTGGTTTGTTTATTAGGCATCGCTATTTCGGGCAAAGCGGGTATGATGAAAGAAAAAGAGTTAACGACAGAACAGAAACAAAACAGTACAGCTGAATTTAGCCTTGTTAAAGGTCTTATAATTGCTATTATTTCAGGTATTTTAAGTTCATTTTTCAATTTTGGTATCGAAGCGGGCAAACCGATGGCAGAGGAAGCGGTCAGACAAGGTTTTGACCCTTTGTTTCAAAATAACGTAACCTATATCGTCATACTGTGGGGTGGTTTAACGACAAATTTTATTTGGTGTATGTATCTCCATTTTAAAAACAAAACATTTGGGCAATACACCAAACCGAACACACCCATAGCGGCTAACACTTTCTTTTGTGCGTTGGCAGGAACACTTTGGTTTTTGCAATTTTTCTTTTATGGCATGGGCGAAAGTAAGTTGGGTAATGGTGCAAGTTCATGGATTTTACACATGGCAACGATTATTTTGACCGCCAATGCTTGGGGTTTGTACCTTAAAGAATGGTCAGGTGTCAGTTCAAAAACATTTAGAACATTTGTCATTGGTATCGCGACCATTATGTTGTCCATTTTTCTTGTGGGGATTGGCAATTCACTTTGATTTCCTTTACAAAAGTGAAATAATGTCCACACTTACCCTTCTCTGTAATTACTATTTTTTGTCATTAGTAACGAAGTGAAAGAATCTAACTTATTGATTTTCAGATTCTTTTACTGCGTTACTAATGACGCGCTGTGTTTGTAGGTGAGGAGCTTTATGTTCGGGGAACTTTAAAAGGTCCCCGAACATGGTACTCGAACCCCTTTACTGCGTCATTCCGATTTAGACGACACCGTTTAGGCGTTGGTTTTCCTCAGAATGACAAAAAACGTCCTGTAGCCCGTCTTTTGAATCAAAAAAAGCTATAAAAATGTTTAAATTATCATCATTCTTGAAGGCATTTATTGTCTTCGCGCTTATTGTGTCAAACATAGACCTTTTTGCGCAGCGCAAAATGGAAAAGTTGGATAGGGGTGTTGTCGCTGTCCGCACAAGTCAAACGACCGTTTATATCGGTTGGCGGCTTTTGGGCAACGATACTGATGGGGTCACTTTTAATGTCTATCGAGGCACGACAAAACTCAATGCCACGCCTATAACTACAACGACAAATCTTGTTGATACCGTCTCGTCTAATGGCAATTATACGGTTCGTGCTGTTGTGAATGGCGTTGAACAATCGGCTTCAAAAGCTGCTTCGGTTTGGGCTAATCAATTCATAGACATACCTTTACAAATTCCT
>JAYTMI010000170.1:0-7587 GCA_043728625.1 Saprospiraceae bacterium
GTTGGTGAAACGGTAGCAGATAAGGCTTTGAAAAGGTTTGAATGACCTAAAAATTGAAGATTATAGATTTTATTTCAATATTAAATAATCTTTATTTGCTGTTTGATTTTAATATTAACATAGCTTAATCACGTATAATTTTGCAAAAAATACCTAAACTTGCCTCTCAAAACAAACCAATAAGCATCAGTTGAATCTGTAATATTAAACCAAACAACAAATCATGTCAGCTACAATTCCCACTAAACCGCTTGACCACGAAAGTCATTTGGACGAACTTGAACCACGATGGTTCGCTATTCGGACACGTTATAAAAGTGAAAAACTGGCTCATAAACAGCTTATTAGCCGTCAAATTGATGCTTATTTACCGATTCGGCACTTGATTCGACGTTATGGGCGCAAAAAACGGGAGGTTGATTTGCCACTCATCAATAATTTTGTTTTTGTCAAAATTGTAAAAAAAGATTATTTGAGGGTTTTACAAACCGAGTATGTGAATGGCTTTCTGAAATTAGGTCATAACCTCTTGTCTATTCCAGAAGAGCAAATTGAGTTGATTCGCCGTTTGTTGGGTGAAAATATAGATTTAGAAGTTGTTGAAAACAAGGGGCTTGAAAAAGGCGATTGGGTCGAGGTGACTTCGGGACCTTTATTGGGTATGCGCGGCAAATTAGTTCAAGTAAAAGGTAAAGAAAAAGTATTAGTTGAGTTAATCAATTCAGGATATAGCTTAGAAATCAGCATTGATAATCAATTGATTAAAAGAGTTGATGCTCTTTAAATATCACTTTTTTTTTAAATCGACCTTTGATTTTGTGTCAAAATTAAAGGTTCATGCATCATCTGTTGGGACAGATGAAAGGCGAAGCCATGATTTTTTGGGATTGGTTATTAGTTATTGGTTATTAGGGATCATTAGTGTTCAAAGGATTTTTTTCTATGTCTATTTCATTGAAATACAATTGTCGTTTTTTATTTAAAGAACGGTTCGCTCATGTTCGGGGAACTTTAAAAGTTCCCCGAACATAGTGTTCACATATCATTTCAAGCAAAAAGCACCTTTTTTTAATGCAATGAAACTTTTTGTAAAATTAAAAACAAAATCTTTTGAACACTAATGATCCCTAATAACCAATCCCCAATAACCAATCCCTAATAACCAATCCCTGATAACCAGTAACTAATAACCAGTAACAAAAATGTCAATTCAAGTAAAATCAATGCTCCCCATGGTTGACCTCAAGGGGCAATATCGAAAAATCAAAGACGAAATAGACGCTTCTATTCAAGAATGTTTGGATACGACAGCCTTTATCAATGGGGCGCACGTCAAGTCTTTTCAAAAGAGTTTAGAGGCATATCTCGATGTACGCCATGTTATTCCTTGTGCAAATGGTACGGATGCGCTACAAATTGCGATGATGGCACTCGGATTAGAGGTGGGCGACGAGGTCATTGTGCCTGCATTTACGTACGTCGCAACGGCAGAAGTGATTGCTTTGCTGCACCTGAAACCAATCATGGTGGATGTTGACCAACATACGTTCAATATTACTGCCGACATCATTGAGCAAGCCATTACACCACGCACAAAAGCGATTGTTCCTGTCCATTTGTTCGGTCAAAGCTGCGATATGGAGACAATTATGGCAGTGGCTGAAAAGCACAATTTATATGTTATCGAAGATAATGCCCAAGCAATTGGCGCTGATTATACCTATTCTGATGGTAGGAAAGTAAAAACGGGCACAATCGGACACATCGGTTGCACATCGTTTTTTCCTTCAAAAAACTTAGGTTGTTACGGTGACGGTGGAGCAATTATGACCAATGATGATGATTTGGCAGCCAAAATACGGATGATGGCAAATCATGGTCAATCGCGCCAATATTATCACGATACTATAGGTGTCAATTCGCGTTTGGATTCGATTCAAGCGGGTATTTTAGATGTTAAATTGCGCCATTTGGATGAATATTCAGTAGCGAGACAAGCAGCGGCAGCTTATTATGATGCCGCTTTTTCTAAAATTGAAGGTTTGGATATTCCTGCACGTCAACCTAACTCGTCTCATGTATTTCATCAATACACACTTCGTGTAAAGAATGGGCAGCGCACCGCTTTGAGAACGCATCTTACTGAGGGGGGCGTTAGTGCCATGATTTATTACCCAATTCCGCTATATAAGCAAAATGCTTACAGTCATTATTGGCAAGGCAGCGAACTGGTGACAACGGAGGTATTGTGTGAGGAAGTGATGTCATTGCCCATTCATACCGAACTTTCGGAAGAGACATTAGCTTATATTGTAGCTACTGTTGCGTCATTTTTTGAAAAATAATATGGAAAAACACTATTATGCACATCCCACAGCCATCATTGACGAAGGCTGTACCATTGGTGAAGGGACAAAAATCTGGCATTTTAGCCACATTATGCCCCATTGTCGCTTGGGTAAAAATTGCAATATTGGGCAAAATGTCGTCATCAGCCCTGAAGTTGTTTTGGGCGAGAACGTCAAAGTTCAAAATAATGTCTCCATATATACAGGTGTCACCTGCGATGACGATGTTTTTCTGGGACCTTCGATGGTTTTTACAAATGTCATCAATCCACGCAGCGCAGTTAATCGAAAATCTGAATATCTGAAAACTCATGTAGGAAAAGGCGCAAGTATAGGTGCCAATGCGACAATCGTTTGTGGTCACGATATAGGTGCTTTTGCTTTTATCGGCGCGGGTGCTGTAGTCACGAAAGAGGTGTTGCCCTACGCCCTTGTGGTGGGTAATCCTGCTCGACAAATGGGCTGGATGAGTGAGTATGGGCATCGGCTTAATTTCGATAAAACTGGGTTGGCGACTTGCCCTGAAAATGGGGGAAAGTATCTTTTGGAAAATGGGAAAGTCACAAAATTGCCTATTCATACTGAGGGGGATAAAATGCCTGCTTAATTGCAAAAGAGAAAATAATATTTTTATTTTTATTTTTCGACTACATTTGTTTGAATATTTGAATCTAAGAATGATGTTTAAAACCTACGCTAAACCATGTATGAAGTCTTATTAAGTTTTATCACTGCTTTTATTCCAAGTTACTTTATCATTCCATCCGTTATCAATGTGGCCCATGAAAAGCACCTATGCGATGAACCAGGAGAAAGACGTTCACACGTACAAAGTACGCCTTCATTGGGGGGCGTTGCGATTTTCGCGGGATTGATGTTTTCAATGATATTTTGGATGCCTATTGATGTGTTTGGACAACTTCAATATACACTTTGTGCGTTCATAGTCATCTTTCTCATTGGTGTTAAAGATGATATTATGCCTATTTCACCTTACAAAAAACTGCTTGGCGAGTTAATGGCAGCAGGTATCATTGTCCTAAAATCAGGCGTAAAAATTACGAGTTTACATGGTTTATTTGGCATTGACATCATTTATGATTGGTTTAGCATATTACTTTCGATATTTACAATCATCGTCATTATTAATTCTTTTAACCTCATTGATGGCATTAATGGGCTATCTGGCAGTATCACGACGGTCATTACTATATCATTCGGCACATGGTTTTTTTATGTAGGTAATAATCCGACAACGCCTCCCGTAATAGCGAATACCAGCATCGGTTTATCCATCATGGCATTTTCGTTGGCGGGGTCAATTGTGGCTTTTTTGAAATATAACTTTACGCCCGCAAAGATTTTTATGGGTGATACGGGAGCCTTGCTACTCGGTCTGATTTCTTCCATTTTGGTCATAAAATTTATCGAAATCAACCAATCTCTTGTAGGAACAAACCCATTAGCCATTAGTGCCAGCCCTGCCGTAGCCATTGGTATTTTGATATTACCGCTTTTTGATACAGCACGTGTTTTCACCATTCGGCTATTGAGGGGGCGTTCGCCGTTCTCACCTGACCGTTTGCACATTCATCATTTATTGGTAGATTTCGGCTTCTCACACATGCAGGCAACGGGTATTTTAGTGAGTGTTACGGTGTTTTTTATTGCTTTTGTTTTGATGTTCCAAAATATTGGCACATTTAAACTGCTTTTCCTAGTCATTTCTTTGGCGACCATTTTGAGTTACTTTTTGCAACGAATAGTTGAAAAAAGGAAATCACGTATGAGTGATAAGTCAACTTTAAAAGCGGTTTAACCGTATAAAATACCGATATACTGAGGGGTAGTTACTCCATGTTTGAAATCATCGTTTTGAAATCCGAAATTTATTAATGGCTCATATTCCGTTTAAAAAAGTCCTCGTTCTTGCGCCTCATACTGATGATGGTGAATTGGGGTGTGGTGGCACGATAGCTAAACTCATCGAACAAGGCAGTGAGGTCTATTATGTCGCTTTTTCTGCTTGCGAACAGTCTGTTTTGCCGCAGTTTCCATCAGATATTTTGATAACAGAAGTGAAATCGGCGACCAAGGTTTTGGGTATAAAACCCGAAAATTTGACCTTATTGAAGTATGATGTAAGAACATTTAACTATCATCGGCAAGCAATTTTAGATGATATTATCAAGCTGAAAGCTGAAATTAATCCTGATTTGGTTTTTGTGCCATCGCCCAAAGACATTCATCAAGACCATGCAACCATATCAAACGAAGCCATTCGAGCATTTAAATTCACGTCTATTTTGTGTTATGAATTGCCTTGGAACAATTTCACGTTCTCAACAACCTGTTTTTTCCATTTGGAGGAAAAACATATTGAAACCAAAGTAGATGCCTTGAAGCAATACCAATCGCAAGCCCACCGCCCTTATGCCAATGAAGAATTTTTGCGTTCGCTTGCCCGTACACGTGGCGTGCAAATCAATACACGTTACGCAGAAGTTTTTGAAGTTGTGCGCCTTATTAACAATTAAACTTATCATTCAGAGGGGTGTTTTTTGCAAAAAATCATGTATTTTTGTAAAAAAATAAATAGAAAATGGATATATCAATTCAAGAAATCATTCATTCTCCTAATTTACCAGAAATTATTACCGAACTCAATCGAGCGTGGTCTGAAGAACAACGCCGTCGTGAGGAATTTTATAATTGGGTAACACCTGACACTGACATAAAAGCTGAATTCATTAAAGGAGAATTTGTTGAGCAATATATTTTAAAAAACAAAAAATACATACTCCAAGAGCGTAAACGAGATGGCATTATTGAAAGTGTTGTCATTCCTAATTTCAGGATTCCTGTCCGAGCGATGTTCGATAAAGTGGAGTTTATGCGAACATTAAATAGTTTTTAGCAACAACTTGTCTATGGAAAAAGATAGTAAAATCTACGTTGCAGGTCATCGAGGGATGGTCGGTTCAGCCATAATGAGGGGACTTCGCAAAAATGGTTTTGACAACCTCATTTTTAGAAAATCGAAAGAGCTTGACCTACGTGACCAAGCGGCTGTAAATGAGTTTTTTAGAAAAGAACGCCCTGACTACATTTTTCTCGCTGCCGCAAAAGTAGGCGGTATCATGGCTAATAACGTCTATCGTGCCGATTTTCTCTACGAAAACCTCATGATTCAGTCCAATGTCATCCATGCAGCGTATCAAAATGGGGTCAAAAAACTGATGTTTCTCGGTTCATCGTGCATTTATCCAAAACTTGCGCCGCAACCTTTGAAAGAAGAATACCTACTCACTGGCTTGCTTGAACCGACGAATGAACCTTATGCCATCGCTAAAATTGCGGGAATTAAAATGTGTGATGCGTATCGAGCGCAATATGGTTGTTCTTTCATTTCGGCTATGCCAACCAATCTGTATGGACCGAATGATAATTACGATTTGCAAAATTCACATGTATTGCCTGCATTGATTCGTAAATTTTTGACAGCAAAGAAAAACGACGACCCCTCAGTCATTTTGTGGGGAACAGGCACACCACTCCGTGAATTTATGCACGCCGACGATTTGGCAGACGCGTGCTTGTTTTTGATGAGCAATTTCGATGAAGCGGGTTTTGTTAACGTCGGAACGGGCGTGGATTTGACGATTAGAGACCTGTCTGAAATGATAAAAAAGATTGTGGGTTATGAAGGCGATATTATTCAAGACACCACAAAACCCGACGGCACGCCGCGTAAATTAATGGATGTATCAAAAATACATGCTATGGGTTGGCAACATCAAATCTCCTTAGAAGAAGGTATCAGGAGCGTTGTTGAGGGAGTGAAAGACCAGTTTTAATCACGGATTTGTATAGATTTTACTGAGGGCGTGGTTTTTGATAAAAAAAATCTTTAACTTTCGACAAAAAAATAAAATGGCACATACAATAGAAGCACAAGAAACCTTATCTGTTATTCAGAAACGGACTCGAAAAATTCCTGATTACCTCATTTATGAAGTAATGGACGGGAAACCTATCTACTATCGTGGTTACAAAAACGTTCTTTCTGGAAAACTTAAATTAGAGGATATTATGGGTAGCAGTCGCATTCAATCATTTTTTATTTCACTCATTGTAGAGCATTTTATACCCTTGCTAAAGAATAAATATAAAATGTTCTACTCCGAAATGGGTGTTCATCTAAGCCTTGGAGATAATCTATCCATAGATATTGCTATTTACGATAAACAAACTTTGACTCAAGGCTGGCTTTTTGAGGATAAATATGCTGATAAACCGCCTGTTATTGCTATTGAAGTTGATTCAAAAGCTGCGCTGCAAAATAGTGCAGAAGCACAAGAGTATTTTAGTAAAAAGATACAGAAATATTTGGATTTCGGTGTACAACAAGTGGTTTGGATTTTTACCAAATCTCGTAAAGTTTGGATTGCTAAAAATGATGGAACACCTTGGCTGATTCAGAATTGGCAAGATACCATTACCATTTTAGGTCATTCTTTTTCAATTGAACTACTGATAAAAGACTATGGTTTCGACCCATCATTATTGAAAATCAATCAATAACACATTTATAAAAACTAAAAAAATACTGAGGGGCGAACAGATACCTCAAAGCTGAAAACAAATTATGAATCCTAATCACTACGTCGCTATCATGGCAGGCGGTGTCGGCAGCCGATTTTGGCCTGCCAGCCGCGAAGAAAGACCTAAACAATTTCTCGATATTCTCGGCACAGGCAAATCACTGTTACAAATAACTTATGAGCGTTTTTTGCCACTTATTCCTAAAGAAAACATCTTTATTGTCACCAATACCGCTTATATCAGCTTAGTCAAAGAACAGTTGCCCAATGTGACGGACAATCAAATCCTTGCAGAACCGAGCCGTAACAATACCGCACCGTGCTTGGCTTACACAGCGTTTAAGTTACAGAGCCTCAATCCAGAAGCCACATTTGTCGTTGCCTCAAGTGACCATTTGATTTTGAAAGAGGCTGTTTTTTTGGGGAATATCAAGCAAGCCCTTGAATTTGCAAGCCAAAAAGAAGCAATTGTCACGCTTGGTATTACGCCGACTTCACCTAATACAGGTTATGGTTATGTGCAGTACAATCGCCATGATGCCAATAAAGATGGTATATATAAGGTGATGAGTTTCAAGGAAAAACCGAATTTAGAGACCGCTCAAGATTTCCTGAAAGCAGGTAACTATGTTTGG
>JAYTMI010000171.1:0-2194 GCA_043728625.1 Saprospiraceae bacterium
GCACCCAATTTTTTCAAGGCTTTTAAGTAACCAAAACGGTTTTCATAAACGGTTTCATGGATGACCGAAACGCCTTCTGCCTGCGTCAAGAAAACCGCAAAAGGTTGTTGCCAATCCGTAGAAAAGCCGGGCCAAACATCTGTTTCGAGGTGAATCGCCTGGGGTTTTCTATCTCGAAAGAAACGCATGGAGTCATAATCCAATAATTCAAAACCACCACCCGCTTGACGATAAACTGAAAGAAAATTGCCTAAAGTTTCTGGGCGAATGCCATGAACGGTAATCGAACCATCAACAGCCGCCGCCATTGAAGCCCAAGAAGCTGTTTCAATACGGTCACCCAAAATATTCATCGTACACCCTTTCAATTCTTTGACACCTTCAACCCGAAACTGTCTGCCTGAATTGGTATAAATGACCGCACCCATCGCCCGCAACATCGTAACGAGTTCTGTAATTTCTGGTTCAGTCGCTACATTTTCAATGACAGAAGTACCTTCAGCAAGCGCAGCGAGGAACAAACACGTTTCAGTCGCCCCAACAGATGGAAATTTTAAATGGAAATGTGCGCCTTTCAAACGGCGTGATTTCTGTGCGATATACCCCTCAGTACCTTCGATGATTTTTGCGCCAAAATCTTGAATCGCATCCAAGTGAAAATCTACACCCCGCGCACCAATGATGCAACCGCCTAACATCGGTACAGTCACTTCATCGAACCGATGTAACAAAGCGCCAATCATCAGAATCGGCATCCGATTCGCACCCGAGTGTGGTTGCCTAACGTGGGCATCTGTTGCCGTCGTCGGGTCAATCGTCATTATTTTGGCTTCTTTGTCCCAATCAATCGTGACACCGAGCGAGCGCAACATATCGGCAGTGATTTCAACATCACCAATTGGCGGCACATTCGTTAAAGTCGTAGGTGAAGAGCCAAGCAAAGTGGCTATCATGGCTTTGGTAGCGAAGTTTTTCGCACCATAACACGTAATTTCGCCGTGCAATGGGTTGCCTCCGACGATTTGATAAGCTGAATTTGACATAAAAAGGGTTTGTATTATTTGAAATTGAACCGCAAAAGTAGGGTTTTTGATGTTGTCTATGCGCTTTTTCAAGAATTTATTAAAAAATCACATGGGTGGATGAACACCATAAAGTAGCAATGCTTTCCTGACATTTATCAATCCTAAACGATTCATTTTAAGTAAATTTACGGTTGCTCTCCCCTGCGAAGTATTGCCTTGAATGATAGAAAAGTCTTCAGTCCAAGTGAAGTGTTCAGACCATTCATCTTTTCGCGGGTTAAAAAGAGGCGTTTTTAGCCCTGTTTGAGGGTCAATACAATCAACAAAAGTCCATTTGAAAGAATTACAACCGTCACAAGCGAATGCAAGGTTATCCAATTCATAAGTTCCACCATGTACAAGAGGGATAATATGCTCAATATGAAAAGCATCATGTGAAAAATCCAAAGGAAATTTACAGTATTCACAGCATCTATTCGCCCGGTCTTGAATAAATGAATGTTCAAAAGTAGTCAGTTTTCTTCGTTGACCTTTCATAGTTGAGCCGCTAATTCTTGAATCGGAATACCTTTCAAAACAGCTAATTCTCCCAATAAATGGATACGTTCAGCCGCTTTTTCTTCTAATTTATTATTTAAAAGCAAAAGTTCTTCTCGTTCTTTAGGTGTAATCGTACCCTGATGTAGCATTTCATAGAGTTGTTTTTGTCGCTTTTTTATAGATATCGGAATAGTCGTTTTTATCTTTTTCAATAAATCCAATTCTCGCTTATTAGGCACATTATTGTTTCTCTTTGAAACCAATTGATTGACTTCACTAGCAAATTTTGACAATGATTGGTTATCCAACTTTTGAATCACTTTCAAAAGGTCTTCAATACCTAATTGAGTTCCGTTTTCAATATCTATTGTCTGCATATTTATTTATTTATTTTAAAACAAAATTAGAGCATTTGGGCTAATAAAACTACTCTTTTATCTCTTTCACCAACTTCTCCGTCTCTCCTTTCGCATCTTTCCACCAATTATAAGACCAAACAGACGACACACGCACGTTCAAACGCTCTAAATCCTGCAAAATACGCCGTTCCCAATCCACATTAAAATACGTTGTTTCTGTACTTAATCTGCCATCAATACGCACGACAATGGCTTTATCTTCATCGTTTT
>JAYTMI010000172.1:0-8065 GCA_043728625.1 Saprospiraceae bacterium
CCAGTAGCATATACGCCCAAGCACAAAGGCGCGATACTGTCGTTCTGTCAGTCTATAACAGCAACCAACGCTTTATGCTCTATCCGATGCCCTTCGGCAAGGACAAGCCCGATGTGGACTTTACAGCTAAAATGGTGCTTGCGCTCGACACCATACAGGTCATGGAAACCGCTATAAAAAAGGACTCGACAGGCAAATATCCCAAACGGATGGTCACACAACGACAATGTGGTAAACTGCCCAAAGACAGCTTGACAGGCAAAGTGGCATTGCTGTATATGAACCCCGGCTGCGATGTCAGTACACAGGTCTATAATGCCCAAAAATCGGGTGCGATAGTCGTCATTGTCATCCACACCACCAACAACCGCGACAGTGTGGAACTGCCGAAACAAGGACAAAATCACGTGCGTTATGACGATGGCAGCAAGGTACGCATCCCGTGCTTCACGGTTCGCAAAGGCATCGGTGATAAACTGACGACGATGTTGCCGTCTCTTGTTGGCATTCAACGTCCGAGAACAAACGTTGACCCTCAATCGTCTGTCGTGGCTAATAATCCGCCTATAACAACAACCGCAAAAACAAAAGATAAAATAACGGATGCTGATGCGATATTAAATACAGAATTGTCCAATACAACAGGCTTCGGCAAGCAAGGTTTCACTGTCTCCCCCAATCCCACCCGCAACCAAGCCAATGTTACGTATCAATTCCAAAACCCCACCGACGTAACGATAGAAGCCAAAACCGCTTCTGGACAAGTTATTTTCTCTCGATTACTGAGGGGTGCCACCATCGGCAATGTAGAGATACCCACAGTTGATTATCCGAATGGCACGTACTTCGTGACGTTGCAACATGGCAAGGAAGTAAAGACAAAGAAATTGGTGGTGCGGCATTAAAGGGAAAGTAAAAACATTAAGACATTATAAATGAAAATCAAAGCGGTTACCGAGATACCCCTCTGTAACCGCTTATTTTTTATGAAAAAATAATAAATTGAATAAAGAACGAACCAAACTATTCATCATTTATCATTCATCCTTCATCATTAATGCGCGTGTTCCTCCGCCAACTCGTGTTTATGTTCTTCCATCAATCGCTGTTGAATATCGCCCGGAACAGCTTGATAATCAGCATATTCTGTTGTAAATTTCGCTTTACCTTGTGTGATAGACCGCAAAGAAGGCGAATAATCATGCAACTCGGCAAGCGGCACATGGCTAAGATTTTTTGATAATGCCCTTCGGCATCCATACCCATAATGATGGCTCGACGGGTCTGCAAATCGCTCATCACATCGCCCATCACCTCACCATCGCAAAGGATTTCCAAATTATAGATAGGTTCTAAAATCTGTGGTCCCGCCATCGGAAAGACTTCTCTAAACGCTTGCGAACTCGCTGTCATAAACGCCATATCATTTGAGTCAACGGCGTGCATTTTACCATCATAAATAGACACCCGAATGTCACGGACATAACTTCCCGTCAAAGGACCTTCTTGCATTTTGCTCATAATGCCCTTCAAAATAGCCGATAAAAACCGTGCATCAATCGCACCACCGACAATACAATTATTGAAAATCAATTTGCCGCCCCACGTCAATTCATGTTCTTCTACGTTCCGCACGTTCAAACCTTCTGGCGCAGGCATCCCCTCAGTATAAGGCTCAATCCGCATGTGAACTTCAGCAAATTGCCCTGCCCCACCCGATTGTTTTTTGTGCCGATAACTGTGGTTCGCCATTTTTGTAATCGTTTCACGATACGGAATGCGCGGCTTGATGTAATCCACATGGACATTATAGACTTTTTCTAAGCGATATTTCACAATATCCAAGTGCATTTGCCCTTGTGCATGAAGAATCATCTGTTTCAACTCGATGCTTTGCTCCATAATGATTGTTGGGTCTTCTTCAATAATCGTATGGAGTGCCCGTGCTAATTTTTCGACCTCATGCTTAGAGGGGGGCGACACAGCGACCCGCATACGTGGAGAAGGAAAATGAATGGGTTCAATCTTAATATCTGAACCTTTGACATTCAACGTATTATTAGTGTGAGAATTTTTCAATTTAACAGTTACCCCAATGTCACCCGCTAAAAGTTGTGAAACAATTTCGCGGTTTTTACCTTCTGAAACGAACATTTGGTTGATGCGTTCGACCGTACCATTTTCCCCATTCACCAAATCATCGCCAGTGTTCAGCGTACCGCTATATACTTTGAAATAGGAAACATTGCCGACATTAGGTTCTGACATGGTTTTATAAATGAAAACAGCCGTCTTGCCTTTTTCATCGCAAGCCAAAGTGTCGCCATTGCTTAGGGGTGCTTCTGGACGCTCATTCGGTGACGGACAAATGTCGTGGATAAAGCCCATAACACGCCCGCTACCCATATTTTGCGTAGCAGATACACAGAAAACAGGATAAAACGACTGTGTTGCCAAAGCGACATTCAGCCCTTTCGTCAGTTCTTCCTCTGTCAATGTGCCGTTTTCAAAGAACAATTCCATCAAACCTTCGTCGCCTTCTGCAGCGGCTTCGACAAGAGCTTGGTGCATGGCTTCGGCACGACTCATTTCAGCATTAGGAATCGGATGTTTTTCAGGTTTGCCGCCTGAATCGGGAAATTTATAGACTACCATCCGCAAAGCATCCACGATGGTATCAAAACCATCGCCTGTACTGAGGGGGTACTGAATAGGCAAAACTTTGTTGCCAAAACGCGCTTGCGCTTGTTCAAGCGTTGCATCAAAATCCGCCTTGTTGTGGTCTAATTGATTGATAACGAAGAGAGTAGGCGTTTTGTTAGTCTGGACATACTCCCAAATGAGTTCCGTGCCGACCTCAACCCCAGAGCGCGCGTTGAGCATCATAATCGCTGTGTCGGCAACTTTCAGAGCAGAGACGACTTCGCCTACAAAATCATCTGCGCCCGGTGTGTCAATAATGTTGATTTTGCAATCTTTCCAACCAACGTGCATTAAAGTTGAAAAAATCGAGCTACCTCGACTTTGTTCAATCTGTGTAAAATCGCTGACGGTGTTCCCGTCTTCAGTTCGCCCCCTTCGCGGAATGGCTTTAGCTTCAAAAAGCATACATTCTACGAAGGAGGTTTTTCCGGAGCCCGAATGCCCCAACAAGACTACGTTACGTAGATTTCTTGCGTCGTAAGTCATAGCTTGATAAATTTAAAAGGTGAGATAATAGCTTCCAGTCATCCGAGAGAGTCCTTGGCTTTAATATGGTTTTGATTCAGTCTTAGTTCGAATGACTATTGGCAAATTAACCAATGACTCCTGCTTTATAAATTCTGTTAAAAGTAGCAGTTAATTTTTATTGCCCAAATTTTTACGATAGAAAAATATTATTTTTTTGAAAAAAGGCGGATAAAATTTTGATTTATAGAGCTAAGACAGGATAAATAATAGCATTGAAAATAAAATAAAGTATACTTTTTGGGAAAACAATAAATACTCTTGCTGAAAAAAAATTAGGTTTTGTGCCACCATACTGAAGCACAAAACCTAATGTATAAAAATATAAAAATCAACGAATTTAGTTATCCGAAGCCACTTTCAAGACATAATCTAAGTCAAACCCGAGTACATCCGCAATTTTTTCTGGCGTAAAATTGATTTTCAATAATGCATGAATTGTATTTCGACGATCTAAGGCTTGTTCTGCTTCTTTTGCAGCCAGAAGTTTGGCTTGTTCTGCTTCTTTTTCAGCTTCTTTTTCAGCAATCACTTCGTCAAATGGTTTGCCATAAATAGCCATACTTGCCATGTGCGCTAATGCGCGTTTTCCTCTTGTAATAACCATTGTATCAGAATTTAAAGGTACGAAAATGGGCGTTTTTGCCATAAATTCATTCTCCATTTCCTGCGAAAGGAGCATGTAATCAAATACAAAACTAAGCAATTCTTCCATCTTTTCAACAGGAAATTGCTTTTTTTGAGCCAATTCAAATACTTTTTGCTTGAACATCAAACGTCTGCGCGCATCCCCCTCAGTATTAATCGTGTATTTAGCAGCCAAAACAGCCAAAGCAAATGGATTATTCATTTTTTCCAATGCCGCCTCGTCTTGGTCAGCAATAACATAAGAAGTGTAGCTGTATAAAAGCGTGCTGTTGAAACATTCCTCTCTGAAAACTTTGTGTTTTTCAGATGGTGATTTACCCGTAAAGATAACGATGGTCGTGATTTTCTGCGTGAGATAACGCAATGAAATCAATGAACGATAAATATAAATACGTTCTGGAAAATCATCTTTCAGTTCGTCTTGCACTTCAAGGTGAACATACACATAGAAATCCTCTCCATTTAAAAGCCTTAACCGAACAAGTTTATCGGTTTTCTTTTCTTTCCCTATAATTTTATATTTCCCACGCATAGAATTAATCATCTCTTGTTCCAAAAACACAGGCTCAACGGTCTTGTCAACGGCGGCATAGAGTATCGGGTGTACAACCGCAAGGCAGTCAAATATATCTGTTGAGATAAAATTTTTCCATGCACTATCTTGATCAAAAACATCTTCTTTGCGTGATTTTCTTTCTTTTTTACCCAAATTTGGTAATGCAGTGGCTGATTTGAGTTTTTTCATAGTGGTTTTAATTTTTATAAATAAAAAATATTTTCAAAAGGCTTTTCTAACATCTGATTAGCAAAGCTAAATACTTTATTCTCAAAAATGTCGAAAACCTCAAAAACTGTTTAAACAAACGTTTTAAAAACATAAAAAAAAAGTATATTTTTACCAATAAATCAAAATCTATCGAACAATCATGCAACTCCACCTCCTTAAAGATAATTTAAGAAAACAACTTGCCGAAGGGCAGACCCCCTCAGTATTGACGTATTTAATGACCGTACTTTCCGAAGATTCTGATTACTTTAATGGTGTATATATTCAAAATGCCAATTTAAAAAACATTGAAAACCAGCAAATTAATGGCGTTATCTCTTCTGCCGATTTTAAAGTTGAGCAAGCCAAACTAACTCAGGCACTGCTCAATTTGATTGAAAATCTTACGGATGACGATTTCAAAAAAACGAATATCACGGAACTCGAAAAGGAGATTGCCGCCCTCAAACTTCCGCCGCTTGGTAAAATAAAACTGGTGGACTGTGACCGTGATTTGCCCTATTCCGACTTCAAAAAGGCGTATCGAACCATTCTAAAATCACCTTATCAATTTTATTTCTTTACCGCACAAGCTTCTGATCAACCTGCTAATTTTGCAGAAAGAGTCATTTATGAAATCATCGGCAATACCTTGAAAGGCAGTGATCAAGCCATCAATTTCCCACGCAGAATTTGTAAAGTTACGGCAGTCGAGCGTGTTGATTTTCCAGAATTGCCATTCGACGATTTTGGTGATTTAAGCGACAACGAAGGGCTTTTTCGCACCCATTTTGCCGAACGCATGAAACGTTTTAACCTTGACGGAACGCCTATTGAGGACTTCGTTTCGGCAAATGCGATGCGTTTACCTTATCGTTTTTTCGCCTTTTTGTTCCGTATAGATTTTGACCAATGGGGCTGGACACCCGATTTGACAGCGTATTTGGCATGGATTATCCGCACTTTCAAGGCAAATCCGTCGAATGAACCCTTGATGACGTTCCAATTTGTCTTCATCATCAGTTCAGCCAAAACAAATGTGAATGAAAATGCAGATATAAAGAATGGTATTGCAGAAATACTGAGGGGGGCAAATGACGATGAAAAACAGTCAGTCGTTTGGCTAAAAAACTTTGCGCCTGTACCCAATATTGACTTGACACAATGGTTTTTGAAACTGACCAATGACCAATTTCAACCACAAATCAAACGTGTTATTGCCGAAGCCACCGTCGGTTTTGAACAACTCGACCCGCTGAATATGGCAGATTTAGAAGAACTTTTTTTAACCGTTTTTAATGTTTCACAAAGAATCTAAATGGTTATTGGGGATTGGTTATTGGTAAATTGGTTCAAACCGTTAACCAATTTACCAATCCCCAATTTACCAATAACCAATAACTATAAAACAATGAAAATCAATACCTACGGCAACGGCGAAACGGGCAAATTAGAACCATTCATCGCCAATGAAAATCTTAACAAACCCTCCCTTTACTTTCCATCAGAAGGTTTGAAGGCGGCAGTCAATGTTTCCCTTGCACTCGGTCAACCGCTTTTGTTGACAGGCGAACCAGGGACGGGCAAAACACAATTGGCTTTCCATGTCGGTCATTTTTTCGGCTTGGGCGAACCTTTGGTTTTTAATGCCCAAACGACTTCGACGGCGACTGATTTGTTCTATCGCTACGATGCTTTGGCGCATTTTCAGTTCAGTCAAAATGCTAAAATTGACCCCCTCAGTATAACGCCCGCAGAAAGGCTCGAAATGGTCAAACCGTTTGTCCATTTTAATGCTTTGGGTCAAGCGATTAATGAAAAAAAACGAGTCGTTGTTCTCATTGATGAGATTGATAAAGCCCCACGCGACTTCCCAAATGACCTCTTGGCAGCCATTGAAAAATTGAGTTTCAAAGTTCCCGAATTCAACAACGAAGAGTTTAAAAGTGAACCAGCGGCACGCCCAATTATCATTTTAACCTCTAATTCAGAGAAAAACTTGCCCGATGCCTTCCTACGCCGTGTCATCTATTTTCACATTGATTTTCCTGAAAAAGCGGAGTTAATACGCATTTTGACCTTGAAAACAGGTATTCGGACTGATAAAGCAACGGCTTTGGTCACTCATTTTCAAAAAATACGAGACCTCGGTTTGAAGAAAAAACCTGCGACTGCGGAGATGCTGGCATGGGCAGTTTTGCTCACGTCAATTGGTTTTCCTGTGGAGAAATTAAGTGGTAAATTATCAACATCTGAAAAAGTGCAATTAGATACTTCGTATTCAGTTTTGGCAAAAACGCAGGAAGATTTGAAGGCTTTGAAAGCAATTTAATTTATGAAAAACGCGCAAATATATACGTTCCTCAACGCCGTGCTCACCGCTTGGAAAGCGAAGGGTACGCCTTCGGGTATTGATGCCTATCTGCGGATAACGCAACTCGTCGAGGCATTGCCCGAAGAAACGGAATTTGCGAATTTAAAAACCCTCATAACGCCCATAATCGTCACTTCGCCACAACAACAAGCTGACTTTTATGAGACGTTTGATAGGGTTTTGACCAATTTTGATGTGGGAGCCCCCCCCTCAGTATCAGAGCCTGTTTTATGGAAAAAAGTCCTAAAATGGGCAGCTTTGGGTTTGTTAGCATTTATCATGGCTTGGTTGGTTTGGCAGTTTTTGAAACCAAAGCCAACGGATGTTGCAACTGAAACCCTCAAACCGTTTTCCAACGTTGTTGTTGTTGACCTAAAAAAGGATGCCGAAGGACGTTCTATGTCCATAAAGGATAATCTAAAATTGATTGATTCAAGTTTGGTGATTCAGTCCATGTCCGATATTTCTGCTACAAAAGAGCATAAATTTGCTTCAATTCACATTGATACTGTTCAAAAAACGCTGTTTTATAAACCCATTGCCGTAGGCAATGATACTTTTGAAATCAATATTTGTTTAACAAATGGGACGTGTGATACGCTGAATTACATCTTTAAAGTTCAAGAAAATGTAAGCAGTGGCTCAACAGGTGGCGGTTGGGACGATGGTTTGACGACAAAAAACTATAATCACCAACCTAAAATTGAGACATTAGTACCCAAATTAGAAACAAAATTATCGTTCCGAAACGCTTATATGTCGGGTTGGAAATGGTTGATTCTGCTGCTTGTTGCAGGTTTTTTAAGAGCGATTTATTATATTTTAAAAGTCAGAGAAGAACAAAAACAAGAAGAGAAACAAGCCGAACAAAACGCCTCGAACCTTGAACGAAAACCCAATACTGCGGCACCATTTATCTGGCAAATACAGATAGAAGGTACTCAAAAAGTGAATTTTGACGCCATTTTTGTGCGTTTTACGCAACAATTGCGGCGGCGTTCTGAAATTGAACACCTTATTTTTGATGCCAAAAGAACCATAAAAGCGAC
>JAYTMI010000173.1:0-2564 GCA_043728625.1 Saprospiraceae bacterium
GGTAAGTTTTGTCTTTTTTCTATACGTGCCGTTGCTATCACCAAAGGTTCTGCATCAGAGGTTTTGATAATGAGTTCGTCGGCTGTTTCTTTTGTTAGAACGCCAATAACCTCTTGCCCGCCTTTGAGTTTTATGGAAACATTGCCATAACCAGGCGCAATCCGCGCACTCGGATCTACCAACGATTCTAATATTTGTTCTCTTGTCAAAGTATTTGCAATGTGCGTTAAAGGAGGACCCACTGTTGAGCCTACTGTACCGACTGTATGACAACGAACACATTGTGCCGTTGAATTGGTATTGAAAATATTCCTGCCATCCGCCCAATTACCACCATAAAGCGCATCAAAATAAGCAGCTATCAGCGCATTATCGGGTTTTATTGTCGCCAATTTAGCTTTTAAGGTTTCTGAACCCGTTGCTTCAACCGCTTCATTCAGTTCCAAATTCAGATTGGGAGAAAGCTTTTTATCTCTCATTTTAGTGATTAAATCATCGAGGATAGACTCTGTTTTGTCTTTGTCCAATTTGCTCATTACCACCAAAAGTTTCTGCTGCTCTTTGATACTGCCTTTTGAAAAAATCAAATCTGCAATGGTCGCCAAACTACCTTTTGAGACCGTTGCGTTGTTCAATAAACCCAATGCTACCGTCCGCACATTTTCATCTTTGTCTTCCATCCCTGTTTTGATGATAGACTCCATTTTCGCATATTTCAAATCACTCAATGCTGGTAAAATCGCCATTTTTACTTTGCTTTCCTTGGTATTCGCAAAAATATCTGCCAAAGCATCGTTTGAACTTGTAATGCCTAAATTTGCCAATAATTCTGAAACAGCAATCAATGTTTCAGGATTTGTTTCCTTTAAAAATGAAGCGATGAAAGGCTGCACTTTTGTCCGAATTACTGAGGGGTCTCTTTCAATTTTTCCCCGAAAACGTCCATCAACTCTGTCCAATACTGAGGGGTTTGCCCAACTACCCAAAGTGGCTAAGCCTTCCGCTTTTATTTCATCATTTATGTCCGTTCTCCTTGAAAAAGCGATTAAAATGTCTAATTCTTTATCCGTTCCGACGCGTAAAGCGGCATTTATAGCACGTCTTAAAAGCGGTTCGCTGGTAAATCTTTTTTCATTTAAGGTTGCTGCCAATGCAGGTAAAGCTTCTGAAATAGATGTATCATCATTAATGGCTCTCGCTGCTTCTGTTACGATGTATTCGTCTTTATCGTTCAGAAACAAAGCAATTTGAGGGTTCTTTAAACGCCTTAAAACCAAAACAGCCGCCGTCCGCAATGCTTTGCTTTCGTTGTTTTTTAACGCCACAATAGGCTCAACTTGCCCAATTCTCGACAAAGCCAAAACGCCTGCATGACGAACGTACAAGTCTCCATCGTTATTCGCTTTCAACATATTTAAAAGCGGTTCAACAGCCGTTTGATGTTTTAATTGCCCCAATGCTTCGGCAGCATAAAATTGTAAACGGGCATTAGAATTCGTTAAAAACGGTATTAAATCGTTGCCAACGCTTGTAATATCGGCATCACCCAACATTTTTATAGCTTGAACCGTGATTTCAGCGTCTTTGTCTTTCAACAAAGGCAACAGAGAACCCGCGTAATTTTTATCCTTCCGCATCAATTGACCGATGCCCCATACGCCATGAATGCGCCCGAGTTGATTGTCGGTTTGATACACCGCTTTGTTCAACATATCAAAGCCTTTTTGACCTCTACTGACCAACTCAAATTGTGCTTTTTGACGAATGCGTTTGTCGCCATACATCAAAAAAGTATAAAGCTGTTCAGGCGTTTGTTTGGCATAATCCAACTGCATCAAACGTTGTGTTTCCAAACGTTGAGCCGCCAAATCGTTCTTATCTTTTGTCACATCCAACTTCCAAACACGTCCATAATTCTTTGTATTCCAACCATTTATCCAATCGGCAGCGTACAATGCACCATCAGGACCAAACTTTATACCTGTCGGCAATATGCCACTGACAATATCTTTTTCCCCATCTAACACAAACGATGCGCCTTTGGGTTTTAGACCAAAAGACCAGATATGAGAATTGTTTGGACTACCCACAAACTCAACCAAAAAGAACTTGTTTTTCCATTCAGAACCCAAAGCCGTTCCTGGATTATAAATCATGCCCGTAGGTCCGTTGTGATAATTTTGAATCGGCGGAATGATATAGGCAGCTTGACCTTCCCAATGCGGTACATACAGCTTTTCGTCCATCCAAACCTTGTATTTATTGTTTTTGGGGTCGGTATATTTGCCATATTGCCAATTGGAACGCCAACCCGCATCAGAACCTTCGACAACATGCACCAAACGCTCGCTTTCGCCAGGGTGGTCGCCGTCATTGTCCGATGAAATCAAGTTGCCGTATTGGTCAAAATCAAATTCGTGGGTGTTGCGTAAGCCCGTTGCAAAGATTTCATAATCGCTGCCGTCGGGGTTAGAGCGCGAAATGAATCCTGAATTTGGGTTTTCTAAGATGCGACCATCAATCGTTTTTACAGTGCCGCCAATATCTCCAATATTCCAATAAAG
>JAYTMI010000174.1:0-12583 GCA_043728625.1 Saprospiraceae bacterium
TTTGGTCTTCGAATCGCAAAAATTGGGGTACGCGAGATACCAATATGTTTGTGGCGGATTGGGTGGATTGAGTTTGAAATTTTAGATGTAAATGATTGAAAATCAATATTTACGAAATTTTTAAAATTTCGTAAATATGTGTATTATTCATCATTTATTAGAAACCAGTTTTTCGTTGCTGACAGTGTTAATCTTACATTCCTTTTTGTAAAACCAGCTATCATTTGACTTTTGAAATAGTGCTTTTTTGAAGAGTAACCCGTGGTAAAAGTTCTATCGGTTTCCAAAAGTGCTGTTTCAAAAGGAGCGTTTTTTTCTACATGAAAATGATTAGTACATAAAGACGCATCGGATAAAAAATGTGCATCGGAAGCGACATATTCTGGTTTACCTAATTTTTGAGCTAATTCAATGGCTTTTTGATTGTCCATCGAGGTCGTTCTGGCGTTAAAAACTTCAATAACATCAGCCTGTTGCGCTAAAAAGTCTATCTGTGTGTGGCTTACAAAAGGATGTGGGAGCAAAACCAAACCGTTCTGCTGTTTGATGGCTTCAATAACGTCTTCTGCTTTGTTCAATCGGATTTCTTCGGTCAAATTTAATCCAATAATGTCGCCACAGTCGGTTTTATATTCTGCACCAATTATTACTTTTAATGCGTTTCCATATCGTTTTTGAGCGTATAAATGTGCTTGTTGCGCGCCTTTAATAGTATCGTGGTCGGTGATACACAATATATCTATGCCGTTTTTGACAGCTAAATCAACCAATTTTTCGGGTGCAGTTAAGCAATCAAACGAATATTTTGAATGTAAATGGATGATGGCTTTCATCTTTTAGTTTGTAAATACTGAAATACAGAATGACAAAAAAGGCGTAAAATAGCTTTGAAAACTGGCAAAAAACCACTCAAAATTAAGAAAAGGCTGGCTAATGGGTCACGCCAAGTGAAGTTTGAATGTGTTTGAGGACTAAAAAAATCATGCAACACTTCCTTTGTTTTGCCGCGTTTAATACCATTCAATAAATCACCATTCATCAACCAAGAGAAGCGGATATTGCGTTTATACTGAGGGGGGGGCAAAAGTTTTTTTCCCAATGTTAATTCAACAAGTGGAACAGCAAAATCAGCATTAGCTGCTACACAAAGGTCATAAGAACCCCAAAATTTAGGATTGACTTCAAGTAATCGAGGTTGACCTTTTGCATCAAATTTAAACTCTACCATCGCCACGCCATGCCATTTAACGGCAGATAAAATGCGTTGACCATACTGCCTAAGTTGTTCATTATCAATGCTTTCGGCGTAACAGGCTGCTCCGCCTTCTATTGGGTATTCACGTAAGCGCAAGTGCATAAAATCTTGTTTCAATAGACCATTATCATAAAGGGCAAAATAACCTGTACCTTGACCACTTATAAATTCTTGAATGATAAACCTTTCTTTTGTACTTTGAAATGCTTCAAAAAAAAGGTAAAAATTGCTGGAGTTATAGGCATATTCTATACGGTTTTTTCCTTCTATTGATTTTTTGAAAACGATGGGGAAGTCTAATTGATTCAGACATTCGGTAGCTTCGTCCTTCGTTTGAGGTGCGAAAGTTTTTGGCACAGGAATATCGAGTTTACGAGCTAAATCATGCGTTAATTGCTTGTTTTCGAAAATTTTGAAGGCAGAAAGGTGTGCTAAGGGTAGTTTTGTATATTGCCGAATATCATCTGCACATTCAGCTAACCAACCCGTAACAGGATAGCCAACAGGCAAAACAATATCATAAGCGTGTTTTTTCAAAATGTCTAAAAGTTGGGCAACATATTTTGAACCATTATCCGTTTGTGGAATAATGTGCCGATGACGACAATATTTTGAGAAAAAACCAACACTCAAGGCATGGTGTGAAATGATGCCGACTTCATAACCTGCTGCACCCAAACTGCGTGCGATAGCCAAAGTCTGTTTGTATGCACCATTTGTGAGTAAGATTTTAAACATATTTGATTATGACCTTTTATATTAAACCCGATTGCCTTTTCACAAACCCTGCGCAATGGTTTGTCGGTTTTTTAGCGCATCATCTACAAACTGATTTTGTTGTTACGGACAAAGATACTGAGGGGGGGCTTAAAATTTCTGATGATTTGAATTCAGATGTTCCTATTGCTTTTTCATTTTATAAAAGAATCGAAAAGGGTATTTTTAGTTATCCATTGCATTTTGGTAAGGAGTCTTACATTTTAACCGCTGATGGACGTATTGATTACATAGCCACCATTTTTTATATGGTTAACTGTTTACAAGAATATGGTCGAGACGAAACGGAATTAGATAAATACAATCGGTTTCCATACAACGCAAGTTTTCAAGCAAAATTTGGCATTATTCGAGAAAATAGAGTGAGTGAATTGATTGAGAAATTTGTAGAAACCGTGCCTATACTGAGGGGGGTATTTTCACATAAAACGACTCGACTTTCTCGCATTTTTTTGACACATGATATTGATTCGCTTTACAGTTCTTTTTTTCAAGACGGTTTGTGGGCAATAAAAAAGGGGAGACTTGATGTGTTAATACAATTGATTTTCAATGAGTTATTGAGAAAGCCCGCTTATTTTAATATGGATAAAATCTTGAAAATACATTCTGAATATGATATAAAAAGCACTTTTTTTTGGATTGCTTCACAAGGTAGAAGTGCCGATGGTATTAAAAATGCAGATTATAGTTTGACAAATAAAAAGGTGCTAAAAGCCTTGTCAAATATTCAAAAAAAACAATTTGATATCGGCTTACATAAAAGTTCCTTGGATTCGAGTTTTGAAACAGAATTTGCTCGATTGCCCGAAGCACATATCAAGGCAAATCGTTATCATTTTTTGCGTTTTCAACTGCCCAATGCTTGGCAGACTATGTCTGATGCGGGTGTGAAACTTGATGCCAGTTTAGCTTTCGCAGACCAATATGGGTTTCGCAACAGCTATGGTTTGCCATTTCAACCTTATGATTTTCGGACTGGTACGACGATGCCGCTTATTGTTACGCCATTGAATATTATGGACGGTACTTTATCGGGTTATATGGGCATCGCAGAAGCTGAAATTTCGGGACATATTCTTAATTTTTTGGAAAAAAACAAAGAAAACTGTGTATTAGGCTTGCTTTGGCACAATACAGAGTTTTCAAAATTTAAGTATTTGCCTTATTTAAAAATCTATAAAGAGATATTGACTTATATTTTTGAATCGAAAATAGAAACAGTGACGGCAAGAGATATTTTGGGAAAGTTTTGAAAATCCAAAACGAATGATTAAATTTGTCAAAAAAAGAGTTTATGATAGATGTAGCTATGGCACCTGTAACAGTCGAAATGCTTCGCTCGGCACTTGAAAAAACGACTTTGGTTCGCGTTCCTGCGACAATTAAAGATTATGATGAACTCTCGGATTTTCATGAGTTTAGTCTCCATTTTGTTCAAAATCAAATAGTTGCAACTATGAGTTATTGTACAGAAAGCCATGAATTAGTGGTTGCCAACCTTGTTCGGTTGCTTGGTAATGCTTTTGAGGAAGCCAAAGTTATGGATAGTAACCGCCCTGTTTTTGTTGCCGCAACAAATGATATTTTTGAACCAGATATACAGGTTGTTTTTGGAGAAACAGATTTACATCGCTATGGTCGTGTCAAAACAGCAACAAAGAACCCTGTTGTTTTGGTCGAAGTTCATTCTAAAACAACTAAGGATTTTGACCTTGATGAAAAATTAGAGGCATATAAAACCATTCCAACGCTTCAACACATTGTTTTTGCCGACCAAAACAAACCTCGTATTTCGATTTATACACGAACTAAAAAGCCAAATGAATGGCTTAATGCAGACTATTCTGATATGTCGCTTAGTGTTCGGATTTTAGGAAAAAATTTCCCACTCTCAAAAATTTATAGTAAGGTTATATTTAATGTTTGATGCCCATTATCTCTGTATTGGATAAATCGCCTCCTGCCGTCCATCAATATACCTAAACGTTTTCCCATCATAAAAACCATCTTGTTCGAGCATAAAACGGATGATTTTGCCGCCCCAATCGGGTATTTCGACGGCAGCATTGAGTTCAATGGAGTAAGCTGTGTTTGGAAACATCGGATAATCACCTGCACCAACCGTTATTTTTTGATTGTCCCACATACCGATTGTGGGTCCTGCGGCGTGTCCATGAAAACCGATTGGATGCGTGTAAATTGTACCGTTAATGCCTTCTTTCTTAGCTTGTGCCAAGGCATCAGCGAGGATTTGATTACCTGTTTTGCCAACTGTAAAATTTTCTGTTAAAATATCTTGTAGCCGATTGGCTTGTTTGAAGCCTTTTTGAAGGTAAGCAGGTACTTCTGTTTCGCCACCGCGTAGTACGTAGGCGTGTTCCTGCATATCGGTATTGAGGCGTAAATACGTGATGCCGAAGTCCACATGTAATAAATCGCCAGGCATAATCACTTCTTTACCAGCTCTTTTTGAGAAAGAACGCAAGTGGTCGAATCGTGCAGTATCTTGTCTTTGAATGGATACTGAGGGGTGAAACCACGTGTCAAAACCCAAATCTCGGACACGCTGCCGATACCACCAAACGAGGTCTTCTGTTGTCGTTACACCCGCTTGAATGGCTTTGTCGGACAAACCTTCTCGTAGGATTTGATGCGCAATATGTGCGATTTGTTCATACAAAACCATCTCGTTTTCTGAACGTGTTTCGAGCCACGAAACAGCTAATTTTTCGGCACTAACGACTCGATTTTTATATTCTGAAGGCAGTTTTTGCATCATTTGCTCATATTCATGGTGGCTCAACCCATCGGCATGACCGTAATTTGGCGAGACATTGATGCCAATTTTCATGGGATTGCGCTCTTTTATCATTTCTATGAGGGCATCCCATTGGTCGGGATAGACATTGAGATTCCAAGCCGCTTTGAGCAAACCAACATCGTAGCGGGCAATAGCCATTTTTTCAACACCCAAATCGGGGCGATTAGCCAAGGGGTTTTGAAAATCACGTCCTGATTTATCGAAAAAAACCATGACGGTTCTTCGACGTGCGGACAGCCATTCGGCAGGGAGCATCGTCCGCATAACAGGGTCTTCGTTGTATTCTCTTGAAATCAAAATCCACATATCAATGCCTTCGCGGCGCATGAGATGGGGTAATAGGTGGTCAAAACGGTCGGATAGCATATTGTCAATCACTTCTGCCCGTTCACGTTCTGACAATATTTTTGGATAAGCGGTTGTTTGTGCTTTCGCTAAAAAAGTAGTGAAAAGCAGGATAATGGTTAGGTTTTTCATTGTTTTGTCTTTTTTTGGGTAAATATACTGAGGGGTCGTGAGAATCAAAAATGTGTTAAAACAAAATCGCTCGAATAACGATATAAGCCATTCGAGCGATTTTGTTTTCTATCTAATTTTTCAAAAACTATCTGATTTTTTCATTCAATTGTATACGCGGTGGGAAAACAACAGTTTAGAGCTAAATACTGAGGGAGATAAAATTCATTTAATTTCTATATCTTTTAAAAATCCATCCGTACTCTTAAATTAATCCGCCGCGAAGTCAAATAATTCGGTATCGCAAACTGCGTGTTATAAATCGTTTTTATCCACGTTTTCGACGCTTCATTGGCAACAGCCATGAGGTTAAAAACTTCCAAACTCGCCCATGTTTGGCGTGTAAATCGAAGAAAATGATGGGGTTTTCTGTTGCGCCATGCTTCATCATACATCAAAACGGAGAAGCCTAAATCCACACGATGATAGGGTTTTAAGCGGTATGTATTCCTAAAAATGATATTATTTCCAGGGAAACCAAATGGTAAACCTGTACCAATAGTCGTATTCAAGTGCATCTTAAAATTCTTATTTTTAGGCAAATAGTCTTGAAAAAACACGGAAAGGGTTAGAAATTGGTCTGTCGGACGCGGTACATCGGCTACGGGTTTGCCTGTCGGGTCGCCTACGTCTCTTGCGCGATGCTGTACGCCGTTGAGTGACTCACGTGCTCGTAGGAACGATAAATTTATCCAAGACTCTGCGCCTGGGACGAATTCGCCATTGATACGCATATCCCAACCCGTGATATAACCTGTCGCATTGTTTTCTCCTGCATATCTAATCCGTACATTATCAATGTCATAAGTCACTAAATCCCATAGTTTTTTATAATAAATTTCGGTAATGAGGCGGAAAGGAATACGACGTAAATTGCCAATCGAAAAGTCATAAGTTAAACCTGCAACAACTTGTGCCGATTTTTGCGCCAAAACATCTTGATTCACTGTGCCATTCGGACGGCGCAATTCACGGTAAAAGGGTGGTTGATAATACATGCCGCCAGACAAGCGAAATGACACGTCCTTTTCCCAATTCAAAGGCTTATACGCCATTTGCAAACGGGGCGTAACGAAAGCCTCTTTGTTCAAATCCCAATAAGCAGCACGAACGCCCAAAGTCGCTTGAAATTCACCAACAGAATCTTTGCGCCACGTCAATGTATTTTGAACAAAAGACGTAAAACGGTTGGAAGTCAATGAGTTCTGCGTTTTATACACGTTTTTGACCAGCAATTTTGTCGTGTCAAAAGGCAGGGAATACAAGGCGGAATCGAGGCGTTCCCACTCATTTATTTTGTCTTCAATTTGTTCTGACTGAAATTTTACGCCCCATTGTAGGAAATTTGTTGCTGTTACTGAGGGGTGCTTGGGCGATAATTGTACTTCGTAACCGCCTTTGTGTTCGATGTTTGTCACTGCACCCCAAAGGGTATTTCTGACGAATTGATGCTGTGTACCTGTGCCCAAAGTTGAAACAATATCGCCTGCATTGTCTTTGTTTGGATTGGTTTCAATTTCACCAATCAAGTAATCGCCGATGATATCAATGCCTTCAACTTCACGGGTTTGGAAGCGCGAAGCGAGGAATTTCAAGAAAAATGGGTTCTTTTTGCGGTCAGGTAGGTAGGTCAATGAAACACCCGCCATGCCATTTGAAAATTTGTCGCGCTCTTGTCCTTCAAAGACCGTCCGCACGCCCAATGTAAAATTAATTAAGCCAAAAGCCGATTCACGTGAGCGTGGAACAAAGTTGTAAACGCTTTCATTATAGTTCGCCAAAACCCCAATTTGCCATGAACGGCTTAGGTCATAAGTCAAATAGGCTTGAATATCAGCAAAATTGGGAATGTATTCACCCTTTAAATCCAAAGAGCCTAATAAATAACGTGTCGTTTTGTAACGTGCGCCGACCAAATAACGGAAGCGGCGATATCCCTCAGTACCATCGAGTTTTTTTGACCCTTCGATGTGTGCCGAACCACCTAAAAAGCTGGCTGCGGCAGATACCCTAAACGAATCGGGTCGCTTGTATTTGATGTCCAAAACAGAAGACATTTTATCGCCATACCGCGCTTCAAATCCACCTGATGAAAACGATAAATCACGCATCAAATCGGCATTGGCAAAGGTCAAACCTTCTTGTTGTCCTGCCCGAATGAGTTGTGGGCGATAGATTTCAAAATCGTTGACATACACCAAGTTTTCGTCGTAATTGCCACCACGTACCTGATATTGCGATGTTAATTCACCACCTGAACCGGAATTTGTACCCAAAGCAATGTGTGGTAAAACAGATTCCAAATTGCCTGTTGTGGTCGGCAACATTTTGAAATCTTTCACATCTTCACGCACCATACCATTGTCTTTCAAGCGACTGTCTTTGATAATCACTTCTTGTTGTGAAGTCGAAGTGACCAACATGACATCAATCCGTCGTTGCGTTTCGTCACGCATTGCTTCGATATTGATTTTACCTTCTTTGTAACCGACGCGGCTGATTTGTAGTGTTACGGCACGTCCTGCGGGTACTTTTATGGAGTATTCACCTGCAGCATTTGTCTCGACATTGCGGTTTGTTTCTTTGATGTAAACAATAGCAAATTCAATCGGTGTATTTGTACCCCCCTCAGTAACAGTACCAAAAATGGTTGCTGAATTTTGGGCATTTATCAAAGGGCAAAAGGCAAAAAGCAAAAGGCAAAAAGCAATAAGAGTTGATATTTTTTTCATAAAAGGCTTATAGTCATATTTTTATCAAAAGGATTATTCTGTTTTTTTAAAGAACGTGCAAAACTACGAAAAAGATACATGGTTGAGTTGCAATAACGTTTGATGAGATTGTCACTCATTCAATCAAGTAATGGCAACTCTTTTTCTAAAAAAATGGATAAAGGACAGATACGCAAACCATCTGCTCTGTCAAAACATTCGCCCGAAGGTGTTAACACATATTTATATTGCGGTTGTAAATCTGAAATAGATTGATAAAAACCTTTTGTTATAGTTGGTGAAGCGGACACTTTAATTTCGATGCACACTATTTTTCCATTGGGCGTTATCATTACTAAGTCAACTTCTGCACCATTTTGAGTCCGATAGTAATAAAAATCTGTAAATTCAGGTGCTTCTCTTATAATTTGTTCAATGACATAACTTTCCCAAGAAGCACCGATAGCAGGGTTGCCTCGCAACTGCTCGTAACTGAAAATACGCAACAAATAATGTAGCAAACCTGTATCTCGAATGTATAATTTAGGTGATTTTACCAATCGTTTACCGACATTTTTGAAATAAGGAGGCAAACGCCTTATCAAAAAACTCCCTTCCATAAGTTCTAAATATTTATTCACAGTTGGGTGTGTCAAGCCTAATGAATTGGCTAACGCACTGGTATTCAGTTGACCACCATGCACATGAGCGAGCATGGAAAGTATGTTGCGAACCAAATTGGCAGAAACCGTAAAACCCAAACGAGCTAAGTCTCTATGAATAAAAGTTTCGACAAAATCATCTAACCATTTTCTACTGATAAACGCCTCTGTTGCCAATAATGCATTAGGAAAACCGCCTCTCAACCAATGTTCTTCTTGAGAATACAGCATTTTTATTTCAGAATAAGAGAAAGGACTTAACTCATGATAGGCAATACGCCCTGCTAAGGTTTCAGTATTGAGTTTTACAATATGTGGCGAAGCAGAGCCTAACAAGATAAATCGGGCAGGTTCGCGCTTTTGGTCGGTCAATGCCCGCAACAAAGCAAACAGTTCTGGACGAATTTGGATTTCATCAATGACCACACATTTATCTTCATGACCTGAGAGATAAGCTTGTGCGTCCGTTAGCTTAAACCAGTCTTCAGTCAATTCTAAATCAAGATAAATCGTTGGTTTAGTTATCTGCGTTTGCAGATAACGCGCCAGTGTGGTTTTACCTACTTGTCGTGAACCAACCAAGCCAATAATAGGCGACCAGTTCAAATCCCTCAGTATTTTTGTTGTAATTAGCCGTTCTATCATGGGTCAAAGATAGTCATTAACCAAGTAAATTGAAAATCAAATTTTCAATTTACTTGGTTAATGACTTATCAAAATGATTCTTTGTAAGAAGGATAAAGATGTTTCCTCTCATTTCAATTGATACTTAATTATAGAATACATTGGGTTATTGAAAAAACGAATTTTGTTTACCCCCCTCAGTATTTTTGGCTATTTTAGCTTTTTTATTTCTAAAACATTCAGTTTCAAACTAAAACGTAACAGTTTCAACTAAAAAAAAGCAATATGAAAAAAGGTTTATGGAGCTTATTCGCTTGTGTATGTTTTGTTTTTCAGATTCATGCACAAAAACAAAAAGTAATTTTAGATTGCGATTTAGGTGATGATATTGACGATGCTTACGCCTTGGCTTTGTTGTTGTCGAGTACAGATAAATTCGATATTCTAGGCATCACAACATGTTATGGACGCACGAATGACCGCGCAGAAATGGCTTGTAAAATGTTGTATGAAACAGGTAATGAAAAAATACCCGTTGCCATAGGCAGAAATACCTCGAATACAGACGAGCGCGCCAATTGGTATGCCGAGCAGTATTATTGGTCAAAAGGTTTTAATAAAATAAAGCCCATTACACAACCTGCTGCTGATTTCATCATCGAGCAATTGCATAAATATCCAAACGAAATCATCCTTTTTTCGGTAGGTCCTGTTACAAATATGAGTGATATTGTGAAAAAAGATGCCAAAGCATTGAGTTTGGCAAAACGCATTGTGGCGATGTACGGCTCATTTTATATTGGCTACAATGGCGCACCCACGATTGACCCTGAATGGAACGTCAAAGCGGATATTGAAGCGAGCAAACGATTTGTAAGTTGCGAAGCCAATCGCACGTATGTTGGATTGGATGTAACGACTTTCGTAAAATGGGATAAAAGTCGCCGCGACATCATTCTCAATCGCCAATCGCCTTTGACCAATATATTGACAGGTTTGACCACCCTTTGGGGGTTTGACCGCACGCCGACGCTGTTTGACGCAGTAGCAATCGGTTTTGTTTTGTATCCTGAGTTGTTTAAAACAGAAAAAGTGTTTGTATCCGTTGATGATAAAGGTTTTACGAGAATAGATAGAACCCAAAAGCCCAATTCAGAAATTGTTGTTGCGATTAACACAGACGCATTTTTAAAGCAGTTGTTGAAGGTTTTGTTGCAGCAGAATATGGAGAGGAGTTGAATCCCCTTATACTGAGGGGGGGTAAATTATCATTTTACTTAGCCAACAAGTAATTTCTTTTCGTATTGTAATGTATCAAATAAGCTTTTTTTTCAGATTTACCAAGAAAGGAACGGTTGATAAGCGTGTTGACTAAAACTTGCTTTTCGATGAAAGGCATAAGTATTTTTTCTATTCTTTTATCGGGCAGCCCAATACGCCGTCCAAATTCTGTAAAGTCCACAACAGCAGGATGCCCACTTTTTCTATGTGTAAGTGACTTAAAATCATCTTCAAATAAACCTTTTGACAAAGCAAAATCCGTATCTGCTACGTGCAGTTTCGTATTAAGTAAGTCGTAAGCGGGTGAAAACAGATAATCACCCGTACTACTTTCTAACAAAGAAAAGTTTTTAAGATGAGCGTCACCATTTGAAAACAAATAGTTGAAAACGACCAAGCGAAAGTATTTTTCTATTTCCACTTTCCAAGCGGGTACATATTTTTGAAAAAGCAAACCCAATGCCTCATAACTATATGTGTACCTAAAATCTGCACCTGCGTTGTCTTTACTTTTTCCTGCAAGGGTTGCAAAATCCTCTTTGCCCCATTTTGTGCCGTCTGCTTTGACATCAAACCGTTTTGTAATATAAGCTGGCGTGCCATCTTTAAAAAATATGAGTGCATTTTCGGCTGTTTGAATGTTATAAACTTGCTTGGCAATTTGCATCGTCAAATGTTCATTAGCAGGCACCATATTCGTTTTTTTGACATCGCGTGGGATGGGTTTCAGAATATACAAGCCTTGTTCGCCTGAATGTGTCAGTCGAAGTGTATTTTTTTCTAAAGTGAAACTTAATTTTTCTTGCACCCCTGAAATAGAAATGCGTTGACGGTTTTCTATAAACTGTTCCGCTATGGCTTCATCTTTTAAAGGCGGGTCGTAAGGCAAAAAGGCATTTATTTTTTTTCCTTCAAACAAATGACGCAAGCAAAGGGGGCTATAAGTGGCGTAGCCTTCCGCTAAAGTACCTGGGCAGGTGGTTATTTGTAACGTATTTTTAGTCATTCTCAAGAGATTTTACTGTTACAGCACCAATTGTATCAAATTGTGCTGTTGCGACTAATAAGCCAAAACTATCATTTTCATCAATCTGAAATTGCCGACATTGCAATTGCTTATTGACTCCTTCACTCAACATATTAAAGAAAAAAGGGAATAAATAATTGCTGCGGTATTCAGCTTGGGTTTTAGGCATGGTCAAACTAATGGCTGGTTTTTGAGTGTCTCGAAACCAATCATCATTATAACAGAATACATAACTATTTCTGTTTTCTTCTGTTAGTATGCCTGCCAAGGCTTTATTCCTAAGTATCGCTGCTTTTCTCATTGTTATTTATTCATATTTTTAATGCCAATATTTAATTCTAAACCTAAAATATCTAAGAGCTTTTCGACAATTTCCCATGAAGGGTTGCTCTCACCACGTTCCAATTTATAGAGCGTATTTATACTCATTTCTGCCAATTCTGCAAGATGCCCCTGTGTGATGTCAAGAGCTTTTCGTCTGTTCTTAATGCTTTCGCCTAATTCTAAAATACTCATTATAATGTGATTTTGGGTAAAATTAGCCTAAGTTTTTTTAAAAACAAAATAAAAATCCTATTATATTAGGAAACAAGGTTTAAGATAATACCCCTCAGTAAAATGCCTGTTTGTCTATAAACTTCTCACATCCTCAACTCTACACCCCAAACTTTGTTGTAGCTTTGCGCCGCATTTTAAGGATTAGTCCAATTATCCTAAAATCTAAAATCTTAAAATCTTAATTTAGAATATGGCTTTGATAAACATAAACCTCAAATCTGGGACGGTTGAGAAACAAAACGATATCATCGTAGGCATTGACTTAGGAACGACAAATTCACTTGTGGCTTACATCAAAGATGGGCAACCTGCGTGTGTCGCTGATGCTGCGGGCAAAAATACGCTTGT
>JAYTMI010000175.1:0-2385 GCA_043728625.1 Saprospiraceae bacterium
TTTAAATTTAAAGAAAAAAGGGTTAAAACTAAGATTAATAATTTCATGATTTGAAAATGTTTTAATTAAAAAAAAGGGTTTTACTCTAAATATTGCTTAAAAAAAGCTTCAATTTCTTCTTTATTCGGTTGTTTTATCGGTTTTACAATCCTAAAACCGACAAAATGCGCATCTGCATTCCACCATTTACTCTTAGGAATTTGAGGGTCACGTCGATTCCAAATTGGGTCAGATTTTGAGCGATTGGCTGGACGTACATCTGTTTCTTTATCTTGATAAGAACCACCGCGCACTGAACGAAGTTTGCCATTGCGAGAACTCGAAATGACTGAGGGGTTAGTGTCTGAAATAATTTTGAAATAATCCTCTCGATATTCGTCCAAAGTCCATTCCGCTACATTGCCGAGCATGTCATATAAGCCCCACGAATTGGGTTTGAGTGCGCCGATTTTATGGTATTTATCTTCACTATTTTTATCATACCAAGCATATTCTTTGAGCTGTTTATCGTCTTTTCCATGCGGATAAGGGGTGTTACTGCCCGCCCTGCAAGCATATTCCCATTCCGCTTCGGTTGGTAATCTGAAAAACACACCCGTTTTTAAATACAACCATTTACAAAACATCAACGCATTATATTGCGACATACTGTTGGCAGGATAGCCGCCATATTTACCCATGCCTTGCGTCAAATCAATATAAGGTGGGCTGGGGCGACTGATAGCATCAGGCTTGGGTTTTGGCTCTGCATCTTTTTCTTCATCCATAAAATAAGAATATATATCGAATGACATTTCATAAGCCGCCATCCAAAAACTATCAATCTGCACTTTTTTCATAGGCGATTCATCTGCTTCATGTCCTTTTTCTTTATCGGGGCTGCCCATTATGAAACTACCACTCGGTATCGGCCTCATTTTCATCGAAATAGGTGTGCCTCCTACGGTTTGGTCGTAAGGTTTGAAATCTTGTTGGGCGGAAAGAGTCGCCGTAAAACTGAGTAGGAAAATGAGGAATTTTATTTTCACGATTTTTTTTTATTAGAATTAAGATTAGTAGGATTATAAAGATGTTTAAGAATTATTAAATTAGGAAAAAATTCCATTGAAGTACTTTATTTTATTAAATTGAAATACCTAAAATTTAATAAAACTATATATTGAGTCCTGAAAACAAATCCTTAAACATCCTTAAAATCCTACCAATCCTCGTATGTTTGAGTTGCATTAGAAATAGAGTCTATTTTTGATAAAAAAATTACATTTTAAACACCAAACGGGCGAAGGCATACCGACCATTGAAGCCCATCTGCTGAACGCGGCGTGAATATACAAAACGACCCAATGAATAATTAGCAGAATGCGTATGCTTATCTTGATAAACATCAAACAAATTGTTAGCACCTACTGAGAAATTCAATTGTTTAGTTACCTGATACGCCAAAGTCAAGTCTGTTACCCATTTTGGGCTAAAGGTTTGGTCAAGCGTTTCTTTTGTACCCGCATTAAAAGCATTGGCTACAAAAGCTGCTGAACTGGTAATTGTCGTGTCAAGATAAACAACTTCGCCAAAACGGACATTGCGTAACATGATGGAAAATTTATCCATTTTATAATTCAACATAATGCTGATTTTATCCGAAGGCGACGCCACTTCAATACGGCTTTCGTCTTCGCGATTGAAATATGCACCTACTTGATTTGTGCGACGCAATTGCTCCGATGTTTTAATAAATGGCTTATTGACTGTATTTCCATCAACTAATTCTGAGCTATCACGAACACGATTTTTGATAAAAGTACCTGCTACTGTAATGCGAAGGCTTTGTTTATCGGCTATTTTCCAATTGTAAGATGCTACGGCTTCAATGCCTTGATTACGTGTATCGACGGCATTTGTGAAAAAGTTAACCGTATTTGCACCCGCTGCATCTAATTGTGCTTTAAGATTGGCATCGCCACCAGATGTGAAGTTATTAGTCAAAATGATGCGGTCTTTGATGTCAATTTGATAGGCATCTAAGGTCAATTCAAAGCCACCTGCACGAGCAGTTGCACCTATCGCATATGATTTTGACGTCTCTTGCTTCAATTTTGGAATCCCTAATATACCGGCTGCTTTCGATTCATTTGTAAAAGTTCCTGCTTCAACAGGTACTTGCACGCCGCCTTGCGTAACGAATATCGTATTCGTTTTAGCATAAAACTTTTGCTGTTGCGAAGGCGCGCGGAAACCTGTGGAGTGAGAAGCGCGAATCGTGAAATTATCAGACAGTTTATAACGAGACGTTACTTTATAATTAACAGTAGAGCCGAAATCTGAATATTTTTCATAACGCAAAGCCGCTCCAACCATAAAGTTTCTTGTAATATCCAATTCATTATC
>JAYTMI010000176.1:0-3363 GCA_043728625.1 Saprospiraceae bacterium
AAACTGGGCATCCAGACATACATATTTTTACAGGTGCAAATGGTACAGGTAAAACGACGTTACTACATGCTTTAGCAAGTGCCTTTGATTATTTTGAAAATAATCATAAAGAACATTTATCTAATAATTTTTATAAAAGATTTCATCTTTTTGAAGACGATAACAAAGAAAAAGACATGGCTAAAAGCTATGCCCATGTAATAGTTCAAAATCAAAAAGGGATTGTTGACAAGATAGTATGTTATGGTTGTAAGAATTGCCATAATATTCATCAAGTTTTTGAGAAAACTATTAATAAAAATAATAGTGTGACGAAAAATGGAAACGCTTATAAACCACAACCAAATTCTAAAGAATTCATTAACTATAAAACAGCTATAGTTTCCACGGATATTAGTACCAGAAAATTCAAATTTGCAGCTTTCGCTTATTCTGGCTATAGGTTTGTTAAATCAGAAAACATCGTATTAGATGATAGCCAAAAATTTAATCCACTAAACCTTGCATTAGAATTTGTAAAAGATAAAAACACGGCTTTTAGATTATCAAATTGGATAGTTTCAAGATATTCAAAAGCGGCAATTGAAGAGACTTTAGGTAATCTTGATTCTGCAAAAAAATATAGAGAAGCCTTAAATCTATTTATTAAAAGTATTAACGACTTAACTAATAACGAATACACAATCAAAATAGAAACAAATCCGTGGAAAGTAGGCATTACTTATTGTGAGAAAGTGCTTGAGTTTGATGTCCTTCCTGATGGTTTACGTTCGATTTTAAGTTGGTTAGGTGATTTGTTGATGCGTTTAGATGAAATTCCATGGGAGGATAAATCAATACCTATTACACATCAAAACATCATTTTATTTTTAGATGAAATTGAAGTGCATTTACATCCAACTTGGCAATATAAAATTCTGCCCTTAGTTAAAGAGCTTTTACCTAATGCTCAAATATTTGTCTCTACTCATTCGCCTTTTATCATTAATTCTATTGACAATGCAAAGGTTTATATTTTAGAAAATAAAGATTGCTATACTAAATTAACAAGTACGATATTATCTGATACAGGTAATTCATATACTTATGTGTATGACCATATCCTTCATGCAAAAAATATGTTTGGTTATGAAACGATGAAAGATATTGAACGATTTAATCAAATTGACGCTGAAATAGTGCTAAAGAATTATACAAATGAATCTGAATTTAAAGAAGTCGTCAAAAGGCTTATGACTGAGGGGGAGGAAGTCATGGCTATTATCAGTTCTAAACTATTTAGATTAAAACGCGTCACAGGAAAAGATTATTTGAATGGAGAAAATAACTAAACCCCTGATTGCAGACATAGAAACATTGACTCTTTTGCGTGATAATTACATTCGATGGGGTCAAGAGTTTTCCGAACACCTTAACCGTGGTGGTAAAAGTTCCGCTTTTGCTTGGAAAGGAGGTATCTACAACGAGATACGGCATCAGCTTAGTTTAATCACAAAAGAACATTGTTCATTTTGTGATGGTTATCCGATAGCGCATACTTCTAAAGAAACAATAGAACATTATTATCCCAAAGCAGAGTATCCGCTACAGTCCTTTGAATGGGAAAATCTCTTTTATTGCTGTGATAAATGTCAATCGGAAGCCAATAAAATCCGATTTCAAGAAACGTTAAAACCAGATATGCCCACATATCAGTTTCCAGACTATTTCTATTTTGATTTAGACAGTGGTGAACTTAAAGTATTAGAGAACTTAGAAACAGATAATCCTCAAGCGTTTGAAAAAGCTAATGCTTTTTTAATTCGGTATGGCATAAGCAATAATCCGAAAAGGAATAGTGCCAGAAAATCAGTTTATAAAGACATCCGCAACCACTTTGCTGCAAAAGATACAACAGGTGATGAGAGGCAAAGAGACGATTTTATGTATCGTTATGTATATGATTATTTTGTAGAACTTAATGAAATTTAAAGGACTTTTACACCCCCTCAGTATAAAAGCCCTTTTTGCAATCTCTTTACAACTCCTTCACCACTATCTTCCTAAAATAAACCTTATTCCCATGGTCTTGCAGCGCAATCTTTCCTTTTTTCGCTAAACCATAATCGGGATAATCTTTCCACTTACCTGTCTTTCTGTCGTTGTGCCATTTGTCCGTCCATGCTTGAAAAGCGACAATTTTTTCACCATTGAGCCAATGTTCAACAGCCCCTTTGTTGAAAATGATTTTACTGCTGTTCCATTCGCCAACAGGTTTTACTTTTTTCTTATCATTTGCCAAGTTCATCGCATAGTCTGCGCCTGTTTTTTGCCATTCTTCCAATTTTGAAGGGAAACCCACATCATCAATCATTTGATATTCGGGTCCTGTGTAGTAAGGCGCAGGATATTTCGCATCTTCGATGACATGATACATCACGCCACTGTTGCCGCCTTTGGTCATTTTCCATTCCCAACTCAATTCAAAGTTTTCGTATTCGGCATCGGTGACAATATCCCCCCCGTGTGCATCTTTGGCAGTGCCGAGGCAAACTAAGTTACCGTCTTCGATTGCCCAGCTTTTGACGGCACCTGTGCCGTTGAAGTTGTGCCAACCATTAAAGGTTTTTCCATCAAAAAGAGAAATGGTTTTGGCAGATGATTGTGTTTTTTTAGCCATATCGCAAGCGGTAAAAGCTATAAGTAATAGTAGAAAAGATAAAGATTTCATAAAGGATGAATTTTGACATCAGGTTCGGGGAACTTTCAAAGTTCCCCGAACCTTAATGCGTTCAAAAAATATTATTTGGAATAAAAAATACTGAGGGGTACTCACCAGAATTACGAAATCTTAAAGATTTCGTAATTCTGTGGACGCACTCATTTTTTAATCAATTGCATCGTTTCTGGATTCCAACGAATAGCCGTGTCTTGATTGTAACTATCGTTGCACAAAAGCGCAGGAGCAGCCGCCCGATAACCAAATGTCGCATCTTCTGTTACCTTTCCTTTGGTGCGAATGGCATTGAAAAAGTTAGCAAAATGGTCATACGGACCACCGAGATAGTCTTTTTCGGCTGAAAAGGTGTATTCTTGCGGCGGTAGTATTTGTTTTCTACTCGAAACAGGCTTACCTGCTTTTTTCATTTGTTCAATCATAAACGGGTCGTCGCTCGACACATCTTTGTTGCGTTTCACCGTCACGCTGTCCCAAGTAATGTCCATTGAGCCTTGACTACCGACCAATTTCAAATAGGTTGTGCCACTCGTGCCATCAATAAAATTGCAACGCAAAGACAAATTGAAGGACGGATGCGCCTTTGATTCGGGATAATCGAACGTGCCTAACAATACATCAGGCACTTCACGTCCATCTTTCCAATA
>JAYTMI010000177.1:0-3539 GCA_043728625.1 Saprospiraceae bacterium
AAACCAATTTGTTGTGCAAAAGAAGGTCGTGCGTAGTTAAAACCCCAAAGAAGTAAAAAGCCAAAGAGCATAAAGCCTAAGAAATTCACCGTTTTTAGCCCCCCCTCAGTAAAACGCTGCCCCAACGGTCTCTTTTTTGAGAAAAGGAAAAACCCCATTTTGACAACAAAATAGACCATAAAGACGTAAAAAACAAGCAACAACGGCATAGGCAACAACGCCAAAGTGTTGTCAAACAGCGTTCTAATGCCTTGAAAAACGAAACGGCTGTAAAATGACTCAATATACTGGGGGGGGGTAAAGAAGCGAATGAGTAACATAAAAAGACCCAGCCATAGCCCAATCAAACGGTAGAAAAGAGATAATTTATTTTGAAATATATTTTTTATAAAATTCATAACATAATGAAAATCAGAAACTTAGTTCCTTTTGTTGTTTTAATAATTTTATTTTTGACTAATTCATGCGACCGAATTGGCAACACTTCGGCGACTCATATTGCAAGCCCCTTTGACACCACAAAGTTTGAAACCCAAGCATTGACAGATTCAGACCGTTTTCTTTTATCAACGGCAAATGGTAAAACGGTGAAACCCATCAGCATTGATGCCCTTGCGCAACAAATTAACGATGCTACGGCAAAATTGTACGTTTTTTGCTTTTGGAATCTCAAAAATGATGCAAGTGTGGCAACGGTTAAGGCATTGAATGTATTATCAGCAAAATTTGATAGCACAAAATTAAAGATTGTTTACGTCAATATGCCAGGATATGAAAAAGTTGAAGATGTTAATTTATTTATTCGAGAAAACCAGTTGACGGACGAAACATTGATACTTGAAAAAGCAGATGTTTCTTTTTTTGCAAAAAAAATCAGAAAAGATATGGTCGGCATCACGAATATGCCCGTTGTTTTGATGGTCAACAAAGCCGAAGAAACCCTCTTGTTTTACAATAAAGGCATGGACGAAAAGGAATTATTGGCATTGGTGCATCCGCTGGTTTCTAACTGATGCTTGGAAATGAGAAACTTATTTATCTTTGAGCTGAAAAACGACGAACAAACAGGGATTCGGGAATGATGAATGATGAATTATGAATGATAAATCATTGTGAATCAATATCTTAGGTATTCATCTCCGAAGGAGTTCTTTTGATATTCATCATTTCTCATTCATCATTCATCATTTTATCAATGATACAGCTCGACCAAGACCTTTTCTTTTTTATCAACCATTACCTCCATTTTGGCGCATTGAACAAAATCATGCCTTACTGGAGAAGCATGTATTTTTGGATACCACTCTACATCTTTTTCATCAGTTTTTTGTTCTACAATTTTGGAAAAAAGGCATCCATTTACCTTTTAGCCTTGGCGTTGACCGTTGGTATTGCCGATATGACAAGTAGTCGCTTGATAAAAAACACCATTAAAAGAGAACGTCCTTGCAACGATGCAAATGTAAAAATACACGTCAAACTGCTCGTTCCTTGTGGTGGCGGTTACAGTTTTACGTCTTCTCATGCGACCAATCATTTTGCCGCAGCCATTTTCATCATTTTTACTTTTGTGGGTAAACGGCGTTGGTTGAAATGGTCGTTATTGTTTTGGGCGGCGAGTATCTCTTTTGGGCAAGTTTATGTCGGTGTGCATTATCCGCTCGATGTCATTTGTGGCGGACTTTTGGGCAGTGGCATAGGTTGGTTAGGTGCTTTTTTGTTTAATAAATTTATAAAAAGTAATGGTGAATGGCGAGTGGTGAATGGCGAATAATTCACCATTCACCACTCGTCATTCACCATTCACCATTACTTTATGGAAATTTGGCAATATGTCCTCCTCTATGGTGCGGTTTTAGGCGGTGGTAGTTTAGCTTTTTGGTTTAAAAGCCATAATCGAAGGTTTTTACAACTCGTTCTGTCGTTTGTCGGAGCGTATTTATTGGGGATATTGGTGCTGCATCTCATTCCTGATGCGTATTCAAGTGGTAACGAAAGGATGGGGTTGTGGGTGTTGGCAGGTTTTTTTATTCAATTGACCCTTGAACAATTTTCGTTGGGTGTTGAGCATGGACATATCCACGACCATCAACATACAAGCCGACCTTTGTTTGCGTTGCAAGTCGTTTTGAGCCTTTCTATTCATGCATTTATGGAAGGGCTACCCCTCAGTAATCACGATATTTTACACACCACTGCACACGTTCACGAGCATGATGTCAATCAATTATATTATGGTGTTATTCTTCACAAAGCACCCGAAGCCTTTGCCTTGGCTCTGCTGTTGCTGATGAGTCATTTTTCAAAAAAGATAGTTGTTATCAGCATTGTGTTGTTTGCCGCCATGTCGCCGCTTGGGGCGTTTGTGACGCAATCCATTGATTTTTCAGCAGATACGCTTCATAAAATGATTGCAGTTGTGATTGGTTCGTTGCTACACATTTCGACAACGATTCTTTTTGAAGTTGACAATACAGATGAACATCGGATTTCAATTCCAAAAATAATGGCTATTGTGGCGGGTGTGGGTCTGTCTTTATTAGCGACTTTGTGATTTAATTCTTACCTGGTGCAGGTTTTATCACTTCCTCTTTGATAACAGGCATTTTTTTCAAACGCTCTTCGCGTTCTCTTTTGCGTTTATCTGCCAAAATGTCTTTGACTTGCTTAAAATTAATATCTTTTTTATTCAGAGACCGATGCCAACAGACGACAATCGCCATGGCTTGGTCTTCCGGAAAAGAGATACCCGCTTCGCGCATATAATGCCCCAGCCTTGACCCTTCATAAAGCCCCCAATTGGTTGTAATCCAACGACCCAGACTGAAATACAGCTTTCTGGCGGCATCATTTTCGGAAAGAGACATAAATTTATTGCGAGAATCGGCATCTGTCAGCCTGTTCAACTCTGCAAAAGCATCAAAAATATCTTTTGGGATGTATTGACCCGCCAATTTAGTTTGCTGAATGCGCCATTCATATTTTTCTTTAATATCAGTTGCAGAAGAGGCAGGCGTTGCTCCTTCTTGACTAAAAGAAAACAATGAGATGGAGGTGAAAAAAGCAATGAGAAGACATGTTTTCCCGTTCATATTTAGATTTTATTTTCTCTAAAAACGTAAAAAGCGTTTTTTTCGTATATTCAAAAGCATTGTGGCTTGTTTTTTTATTAAAAGACCCTGTGTGTTTAATAATTTTTGATTTATTTTGACAAACTATTTAAACATAAAAACGACTCAATTCATTCATCAAACCTGTACCTTCTAATGCACATACAAGTCATCATGAAAACAAGACTACTTATTTTTCTTTTTTCATTCATAATACTCAATCTGCGTGCTCAAAAAAATGACCATGTGAAAGGGCAGTTTATTGTGCAACTAACATCTGCCAATAAATTAACTGATTTTATAAACGCTTTTCCAGTCTTTCAATCTAAACAGAATCCTGCTGAGCAATTAGCACCGACACTCCCTATTTTTCGTATCTTTTTTGATGAAAACGAAGATGAAAAGGCATTGCTACAAGCCATCAAAAAG
>JAYTMI010000178.1:0-3408 GCA_043728625.1 Saprospiraceae bacterium
AAAAACCCTTTCCTAATATAATTTGTCCCGCTTTTACCTCATTGTGTTGCCCTTTTTCAACAGTCACTTTCCCATTTACCACAACCCAATGGAAACCGACGGAATAGGCATGTGGACGTTCATAAGTCGCTTTATCATTCACTATTTTTTCATCAAAAACAAGAATATCCGCCGCATAACCAACCCTCAACAAGCCTCTATCGTCAATCCGAAACCGTTGTGCCGGCAGAGAAGTCATGCGCCGAATGGCATCTTCAAGGGTCAATGTTTTGCGCTCACGTACATAACGCGACAGCACACGAGCATTCGTGCCATAAGCGCGTGGGTGCGTCACACCAAACCCAAACACTTGAACACCCGCATCGCTTGCAATCATCGTGTTTGGATATCTAAGAATGATGTCAACATCTTCTTCGCTCATTTTGTGGTAGATCATTTGCCCACCACCATTTGCTAAAAGTTCAAAAACTGTCTCTACCTCCTCTTCGGCAGTCGGTTGGCGACCCCTCAGTATATTGATGTCTGAAACCGTTTTACCATCCATTTTCGGGTCTGCAACACAGTGAGCGACCACGGCATAATCCCAATTTGTTCGCTGGTCTTTTTTCAAACTTTCAATCATTTCAGCTTTGATTTTCGTGTGTATTGAGGGGTCTTCAAAACGTGCCTTCATTGCAGAATCACCGTCTGCCAATGCCCAACTGGGCAGCATGGTACCCATATTCGTACTGCTGGCGGTGTAAGGATATTGATCAATATTGACATCAATACCTTCTTGACGTGCCTTTTCGACCATCGCCACCGTCTCCCTACTTTTGCCCCAAAGCGGTTTGAAAGATATTTTAAAATGTGAAATCTCTACGGGAATCTGCGCTTCACGCCCAATCGTAATGGCTTCAGCAATGGCATCTTCCACCTTTTCGCCTTCATTTCTAATGTGAGACGTATAAATACCGCCATACCGAGCCGCCACTTTCGCCAAACCCACCACTTCGGGCGTTTTGGAATACGTACCCGGAATGTAAATCAAACCTGTTGACAAACCGACGGCACCCTGTTTCATCGCTTTTTCAACGAGGCGTTCCATGTCTGCTTGTTCTTTGGGCGTGGGGTCGCGCATGGCTTTTTTCATTACTTGCCGCCGCACGTTGTTATGACCGATGAAAGAAGCGATATTGACAGACACACCTTTCTCCATTATTTTCTTAAAAAAATTACTCAAATTATCTTCTGAACTGCCACAATTGCCTGTAATAATGGATGTTACACCATCTAAAATAAAATTATCTGCCGTTGGCACCCGTTTGATACCGTCCTCTGCATGTGTATGCACATCAATAAATCCAGGCGAAACGACCATGCCCGAGGCATCAATCGTCCGTTTCGCATCCGTCGCATCGAAGCGACCAATGGCTGCAATTTTACCGCCCACAATACCAATATCCGCGCGAAACCAAGGGTTTCCAGACCCATCAATCACTTTTCCGTTGCGAATGAGTAGGTCAAAAGTGGTTTTTTGAGCATTTATACTGAGGGGGGTGTTCAACCATAAAAAAAGCGAGAGCAGGAGTAAAAAGCGATTTTTCATGTACTTTGAGCTTAATTTTTGAACTGAATAATTGTTTTTTTTGACCACAGATGACGCTGATTTAGCTGATTTTCACTGATTTTTTGTTGTTACTAAAAGAAATCAGCGAAAACCAGTTAAATCAGCGTCATCTGTGGTCCCCACAAAAATAGCATCATATTTCTATTCAGAAGAGACAGATTAACACATCATTTTAAACAACTTTTGGCGACCTGTTAAACCATCAATTGAAAAAGGCGTTCTAACACTTAAACTTAAAAATATGAAAAAAAATTATGCACTCATTTTTTGTCTTTGCTCCCTTCAAATATCTGCTCAAAGCCTTTACTTTCCACCCGTTTTGGGCAATACTTGGGAAACCATTTCACCACAAACGTCTATGAATTGGTGTACGCCCAAAATGGACTCATTGCGACAATTTTTAACAACCAAAAACACCAAAGCCTTTATCGTTCTCAAAGACGGGCGTATCGCTGTGGAATGGTATTTTGGCACTTTTCAACAAGATTCTGCTTGGTATTGGGCTTCTGCGGGCAAGTCTTTGACCAGTTTTTTGACAGGCATAGCTCAACAAGACGGCATTTTGAACATTCAAGATTCAACATCTAAATATTTAGGCAAAGGCTGGACGAGTTTGACACCTGCACAAGAGGGTAAAATTAAAATTTTTCATCAGTTATCCATGTCGTCGGGTTTAGACGACGGTGTACCTGACGACAACTGTACGACCCCTCAGTGTCTCACTTATAAAGCCGATCCTGGTACCCGTTGGGCATACCACAACGGCGTTTATCACTTGGTGCATAATGTCATTGAAAAGGCTTCGGGTTTGACTATTAATCAATACACAACACAGAAATTGGGAACAAAAATCGGTATGACCGGGCTTTGGTTAGACCATATTTTCTATTCAAAGCCACGTTCTGCGGCTCGTTTTGGCTTATTAGCTTTGGCAAATGGCGTTTGGAATGGGGAAAGGATTTTGCGCGACACGGCTTATTGGCGAGCAAGCATCAATACATCGCAACCGATGAACAAGTCTTATGGTTATTTGTGGTGGCTCAATGGCAAAAGTGAGTATATGCTGCCACAAATACGATTGGTTTACCCAGGCGGCATTGTGGACAGTGCGCCCAACGATATGTATGCGGCTTTGGGCAAAAATGATCAAAAAATATACGTCGTGCCGTCTCAAAACATGGTCATTGTCCGTATGGGTGAAACTTCTGGTATTCCGCTTTATGCGCTTAGTAATTTTGACAACGAATTGTGGAATAGGTTATCAAAAATGACTTGCACAAGTGCTAATCAAGATATTGATTTTCAAGAGATTAGCGTTTCACCAAACCCTGTTTCATCTATTTTACAGCTTAATCTGTCTGATAATCACTTAAATACTGAGGGGGGTGTTTTTATGACAAATATGCTTGGACAAGTGTATGATTTGGGCAAAATACAGCGACAAATCAATACCACTACCCTACCCAATGGCTTGTATTTTTTAACTATTAAAACAAAAACGAAACAGTATAAAGGTAAGGTTTTGATTCAACATTAGGGTATGAAGCGTTATAAATGATGAATAATAAATCTTAAAAACGGGATGTTCAACGGTATTGAAAACAAAGGTCAATTATGCGTTTTTGTCTAAAATTCAAGTGCATTTTGACCAAAACCAAAGTAAATATTGAAAAATAATAGCAAAAACTGTAAATAATTTAGACTTTTACCCAATATCGTTATCAATCGAAAAAGACACTTTATTTCATCAAATAAATCAAACAATACATGTATTCAAGAAGAAATTTTCTCCATTGGTC
>JAYTMI010000179.1:0-4724 GCA_043728625.1 Saprospiraceae bacterium
TCAGTATGAGCCGCTACACGTGGCGTATCGTCGTCAATCAAAGCCGTTTCTGCTAAAACATCGTCTGGAAACGTGATGTTAAAGCCGTTATTTATCAAAATGGCTTGCATTTCGATATTACTTGTACCCGGTTGACCGAGTATGGCAGTGACTTTACCGAATAGTTTTTTGTTGCGCCCTTCGCCCCAATCGGTGATTTGAACGACGACTTTTTCACCATCTTGGGCATCTTTAGTATCGTCCATGTGGATAAAAATTTCAGGCACATCTATGCGGTCAGGCGTAACAACCGCAAATTTTCTGGTCACAATAAACACACCGATAAAGTGATCCATCGCCCGTTTCACAATCTCAATCACTTCGCCGTCGGGTTTTCTGCGGCTACTTCCTCCGCGACTTGCTGGGAAATAGACGCTCACTTTCACACGGTCGCCATTCATCGCACCCATAACGAGTTTTGAGGGTACGTAAACATCGCTTTCCAAGCCTTCGCAAACAACATAAGCAGCACCTGTTTTGGTCATATCAACGATGCCCTCATAAGTGCGTCGTCTCGCTTCTGTCGTTCTTTGCGGTTTGGCTTGTGGGTTCAATTCTCGAAATTGACTATTTTGGGAAGGCGCATTTTCGTCTTTTGGAACGAATTTCTTTTTGACAACAGACGGTTTTGTTTGTTCTGTGGTCAGTTCACCAGAGACTTCAAGTTGGTCGAGGGCATATTGCACAGAGTCTTTATTATTGCCAATGCCTAATTTCTCAATGATATGTCGCGCCGAAAACTTCTTTCCTGGATTGTCTTGAAACAATTTGATAATACCTTTTTGGAGTTCTTGTGTGGAGATTTTGTCTTCCTTTTTTTTGTTTTTTTTCATGTGAATATATTGATAATCAATGTTTTATTGATTTTTTGTTAAAAATACTGAGGGGGGTTAATAAGGACGTTTAGAAGGGTCTTGTCGAGTATCAAAAAAATCACAAATAAATAGTGTTTTACCTTTTGTACGAAAATAAATGGGCAGTTTTTAAAGAAAAGTTATCAACTAAATATGTTGTTATCTCATCGAATGTACGTATAGCCCGATTGTTCCAAATTATTTTTGTAACCATTGGGCATGACGTTTTTTTACTTCCTCATGAGAAACCCAGTTTTTAGGATCAAAACTTTCTTGATATGATTTTAATATGCGCTCTTGATGGACAGCAGGAATTTCATCCCACCAATCATCATCTTCGGCAGCTTCCTTTATTAAGGTCATCAGTTTTTGCAACGTTTTTTCTTTTTCAATTGACATAATTATTGAAACCATGTCTTGTCGCATTTCTAATACACTCATTTTTCTAAAAATTTAAAAGTGAAAAATGTTAACCAATGCCTCAAATTTACGCTTTTATATCGAAATTACTGAGGGGGGACTTTAAATAATTCTGATTTTTCAAAACGTCTATGAGTTCATTTAAGTTACCAATTCCCTGCAAATAAAGCCATTTCGCAGCTTGTTTTATGAGCTTTTCAGGTGTTTTTTCTGTTTTGCGCCATTCTGCTAATGCACTTGCGCCTTTTGATTTTGACAGCTTTTCGCCTTGCTCATTTGTTAATAAATCGTGGTGCATAAACAGCGAATCCGTAAATTCAGTTCGACCTAACTGTTCCGCAAGGTAAACTTGCGCTGCCGTTGAAGTCCATAAATCCGACCCGCGCACGATAAAATTGATGCCAAATTCTATATCATCTGCCAACGAAGCGACTTGATAAGCAGGCAAACCTTTTTTTTGTCGCACAATAAAATCACCAATTGTATTGCTTATTGTTGATTGAATATTGATTATTGATTGCTCTTTAAGGTCATAATTTTTGAAAGAAACGGTTGTTGATTCAGGTACATGAATACGCCACGCTGTTTCTTTTTCAGTAAAACCCAATTGTTTAAAACGGCAGGTTTGAGGATATAGACCGTTGACAGAGGCTTCTTTGATTTGTTTTCTTGAACATTGACACATATATATACACCCCTTATGACGCAACTTTTCAAGTGCATTTTGATATAAATCCAACCGGTGATGTTGCGACCAATTTTGTTGAAAATCCGCAACAGAACTCGGTCCTTCATCCCATTCAATACCCAACCAATCAAGCGTTCTAAAAATATCATCGAGGTATTCAACCCGCATTCGTTCCGCATCGAGGTCATCAATGCGGAGCAAAATTTGCCCTTCATACGCCCGTGCGAGCGCATAAGTGAGTATAAATGATGCACCATTGCCTTCATGAAATAAACCACTGGGCGTTGGGGCGATACGGGTTTTGAGTTTCGGTTTCATGCGACGAAGTTAGGTTGTTAAGGGCAAAAATCACAATTTATACTGAGGGGGCTTAAAAAAGCCTCCTTTCTTAGTGTGTGGCTCTATTTTTAGATTTATATTTCGACGAATTTAAACAACTTGAATTATTAAAAATGAAAAACATTCTCATACCACTCTTTTTACTAATGACACCAATGGCTTTTGCACAACCTAAAACCATAGGGCAAGTCGTCCGTCTCGACCCAAGTTTAGACGATTTGATTGATAAAAATGCCCAAATTGAAGTCCTTGCAGACGGTTTCCAATGGTCTGAAGGCCCTGCTTGGATAAAAAACGGCGGCTACCTCATTTTTTCAGATGTGAAAGCCAATACCATTTTCAAATGGAAAGAAGGCGAAGGCATTACACCTTTTTTGAAACCTTCGGGCTACACAGGACGTGCTACATACAGCAAAGAACCTGGCAGCAACGGCTTGACAATCAGCCTCGATGGTCAAATCATCGCTTGCGAACATGGCGACCGACGTGTTTCCATCATGCCTACTGAGGGGGGGGGCAAAAAGACTTTGGCGGACAATCATCAAGGCAAACGGTTCAACAGCCCGAATGATGTGGTTCAAAAATCAAATGGCGACATCTATTTTACCGACCCGCCTTATGGTTTGCCAAAACAAGAGAAAGACCCAACAAGAGAAACAAGTATTTTTGGCGTTTACCGTACCGCTAAAAGTGGTGCTACTACCTTGTTAATCAATGACTTAACACGTCCAAACGGCTTGGCATTTTCGCCCGATGAAAGCATTTTGTATGTGGCTCAATCAGACCCAGACCGAGCGTATATTATGGCATACCCTGTTTTAAAAAACGGTATTTTGGGCAAAGGAAAAATCTTTTTCGATGCAACACCCATGTCCAAACAAGGCATGAAAGGCTTACCCGATGGCTTGAAAATTGACGATAAAGGCAATTTATTCACCACAGGACCAAGCGGCGTTTTGATTATTTCGCCCAAAGGAAAACTTTTAGGACGCATTGAAACTGGACAACCGACTGCCAATTGTGGTTGGGGAGACGACGGCTCGACGCTTTACATCACAGCGAATATGTATCTTTGCCGCATTAAAACAAAGACAAAACCCGCTGTTTTTAGATAATTTTCTAATGGATAATGGATAGTTGATAATCATTATCCATTATCCATTATCCACATCAACTATCCATTTTTTTTATGCTTTCTACTACAAATGATACCTATTTTATGCAGCAAGCCTTCATTGAAGCCCGCAAGGCTTTTGATGCAGGAGAAGTACCCGTTGGCGCCGTTATCGTCTGCGAAGGGCGTATCATCGCTCGCGGCTTTAACCAAACGGAGAGACTCAATGACGTAACGGCTCATGCTGAAATCATTGCTATGACCGCCGCAACGGACTATCTCGGCAGCAAATATTTGGACGAATGTACCTTATATGTCACCCTCGAACCTTGCCCGATGTGCGCTGGCGCTTTGGCTTGGGCGCAATTGAGCAGCCTTGTTTATGCGGCGAGCGATGATAAACGGGGTTTTATGCGGTTTGGAAAAGAGTTGCTACATCCAAAAACAAGGGTGGCAATGGGCATGATGCAAGACGAGTGTAGTCATTTGATAAAGCAGTTTTTCAAGGATAAAAGGTAGATATGAATTATGAGTTATAAGTATGAAAAAAGCGACCAACTCGATTTACTGAGGGGTCGCTTTTTTCATACTTTATAACACAAATTCATACTTAAAATCATTGATTCAAGCGAATCTCATCTTGATTTTCGTCGAAAAACTTATAGGTTGTCAACGGATATTCAGGTTCGGCTATTATCCTAATCCATTTATTGTATTTGAAATACCAGTTTATTTGACGTTTTGGCAAAAAACCTTTTGTCAAATAAGCTTCTACAAATGGGTGTGCATGAATCGTAATACGCCCTTTGGGGCGTGCTTGCAAGACGGCATTAAGGTCAAATTCGAGTGTATCTGTCAGTAAAACAGTTGGCTGAACTTTCCCTGTACCGTTGCACGTTGAGCAAATCTCCGACGTGTTAATTTTCAGTTCTGGGCGGACGCGCTGTCGTGTCACTTGCATCAAACCAAATTTACTGAGGGGTAGAATCGTATGCTGCGCACGGTCTTTCACCATAAAATCCTTCATGGCTTTTTGCAAAGTCTTTTTATGCTCAGGCTCTTTCATATCAATGAAATCAATGATAATGATGCCACCTAAGTCACGCAACCGCATTTGACGTGCGATTTCCTCTGCGGCTTCCATGTTGACCGCTAAAATCGCATCGTCTGTTGCACCCGAACCGACTTTATGCCCACTGTTCACGTCAACAACGTGCATTGCTTCGGTGTGTTCAATAACAAGGTACGCTCCACTTGCCATCGTTGCCGT
>JAYTMI010000180.1:0-3185 GCA_043728625.1 Saprospiraceae bacterium
TTTTTGCAAATATCATTAAATGGCAGCAGCATTTTTTAAATTTTTGAATAATATTTCGCGCATCAGATGGCTCTTAATTGTCTTGGTTTTGGCATATATAGTCAGGGTCTTGCTTATTGGTGCAGGTGATTTTGCTGTTTATTATGGGGCATCTAATGCGTTGTTGGATAGTAAAATGATATACCATTTGCCCTATCCTGTGGGCGATAGTGCTTGCGAATATAGTTACTCACCGTTTTTTGCATTTATACTCATTCCATTATCTATCTTACCGCTTTGGCTGGCTGATTGGCTTTGGTTGTTCCTCAATTTGCTGGCACTTTTCAGAATATTTGACTTGATTGTTCTGTTTTTAGGCATTAAAAAAACACTCAACCAAAAGGAGTATAAGTGGTGGGTTTTTCTCACCTTGCTTTTTTCCGTGCGTTTTATTCTCTACAATTTTGATTTAAGTCAAGTGACGTTGATATTGCTTTGTGGCTCGCTCGAATCCCTTCGACTGGCTATCAAAAGGCAGTGGGCAATGAGCGGATTGGTGCTGGCGGTGGTGATTAGCATCAAATTAATGCCGTTGGTGGTGTTGCCGTATTTATTTTACCGCCGTTTTTGGCAAGCCGGTTTGGCGACTTTGGGCTTCATGCTGCTGCTGAATCTGACCCCCTCAGTATTGTACACTTGGGGCGACTATCAAAGCCTAATGAAAGAATGGTTGACCGTTTTAAATCCCATGAGCGATGATTTTACCGTCAATCAAAATGTCGTGGCGGAAAGTATTCACAGTCTGTCTGGTTTCATTCCTGCTTTTTTCACTGACCATATTATCCGTTATGAATTGCGCAGGCATATTATTAATGTACCTACTGAAACCATGATTTTGATAATGAATATAGCCCGTCTGTTTTTCATTTTACTCACCTTCATTTTTTTAAAAACTAAGCCATTTCAACAAATAAATGATAAAAAACGCCTATTTTGGGAGTTTAGCTACTTGATGATTGCCATCGCGCTTATTTTTCCTCATCAACAAAAATATGCTTTTATCCTTATTTTACCTGCTGCTGCTTATGTGTTGTATTTTATTTTAATGATGAAAAAATCTAATTTTTATTTAGAAAAATCTTTGTTTTACAAAGCACTCCTCGGTTTATTAATCATCGTTTGGCTCTTAACAACTGCTTCTACCGATGGCATCATTGGGCGCACACTCTACGAATATGGTCAATATTTTAAACTCATCACTTGGGGAACTATGCTCTTGATAGTACCTTTATTTTTAGCGAAACCGCAGTTTTTAAAATGAATCCAACCCTGTATGAATATTCTTAATTTTAGGATAAACGAAAAATTATTTTATTTCATAACATTAATCATCATTATTTGGGTAGGTATGCGCCTGGCAGATGCACCTATGGAGCGCGATGAAGGCGAATATGCCTACGCAGGATGGCAAATACTGAGGGGAGGCTTGCCCTACGTAGATTTTTACAATATGAAATTCCCAGGCACTTATTTCTCCTATGCTTTGATATTTAAATGCTTTGGCACATCTATTTATGCCGTTCGGCTCACTGTTTTGGTTCTCAATATTCTCAGTTCTTTTTTCATCATCCAAATAGCCAAAAATCTACTGGGAGAAGAGTCAAGTTGGATAGCGGGCGGTACTTTTCTATTGTTGAGTATGAGCTTCGGAGCGCAAGGAATTATTGCGAATACAGAGCATTTTGTAGTCTTTTTTGCGATGCTGGGCTTATGGTTGTTGATAGAAAAAATGCCCTTAGGAGCAGGTATTCATTTGGCAATCGCTTGTATTATGAAGCAACATGGCGTTTTTTACTTGGGATTTGCCTTCTTTTTTATATTGATGCAGCATTTGCAAATAAGAAACCTCAAAAGTACAATAATCAATGTTTTATGGTTTTGCATGGGTTATATGATTCCGTTCGCCGTATTTTTTTCTTACTTAATGTACAACAATATTATACCCAATTTTTACTTTTTTGCTGTTGAATATGCCTCGGCTTATTCTACTCTTGTCAAACCCACATTTAAATATATATCAACCTACAAATACCTTTTTATAGACAATCCACTGTTTTGGTTGGTGTTTTGGGCAGCATTATGGCATATTTTTAAAAACAAACTAAACCTCAAATATTGGAATAAAAATGTAGAAGCCCTCCTTTTAATTGTCTTTTTCATCGTTTCATTTATGGCTATATGCCCAGGTTGGTTCTTTCGCCCCCACTATTTTCAATTGATTTTCCCTGCTTCTGCCTTAATTATGGCTTATGGTTTTAAGGAATTGAACTGGAATAAGGTTTTTAGAGGAAAAATCTTAGGGAAACAGCATTTTTTAGCGATTGCCCTTATGGTGTCAGTACTATGTCAAGTTGGTTATTTTTTTTACAAATCGCCTGATACCATTATTGATGAACTTTATGACGGAGAATGTTTTACCGGCTTAAGAGATGTTGGGCAATTTTTAAATAACAAAACTAAATCAGGGGATAAAATAGGGATGTTCGGCTCCGACCCTCAGCTCCTTTTTTATGCACAAAGAGAAAGTGCTTCAGGTTATATGTACGCATATCCGTTAGTAGAGAATCAACCTTTTGCCGATACAATGACCCATCAGTATATCCACGAAATAGAAAGTAAAAACCCTGAATGGCTTGTTTATTTGACAACTTCTAAAGGAGAAGACAATCAAAAAAATGTGGTGCATATTGATAATTGGTTTGCCGATTATTCTCGAAAATATTATGATTATAGCGGCGTCTTTTATGAAGATAAACTAAAGAAAGGTAAACTCATATGGTCTGAATCAGTCTTAGATACTTCTTTCACTCAGTCGCTTTCATTTATCAAAGACAAAAAACTCAGTAAATTATTGATTTTCAATAACTTACGAATAACCAATAACCAATAACAACAATTTCCGCTTTGGCTTTTTTGTCATTCAGTAGGAATCTCTTTTCAGCATTTCCGTATGCATATATTCATAATATGGCAAATTCCTACTAAAGAACGAACAAAAAGAGATTCCTACTGAATGACAAAAATGCTAAAGCGGAAACTGCTGAACCAATAACCAATAACCAATAACCAATAACCAATAACTATTTCATGACCGCTCTTTCTCAAATATTTCAATATGCTAAAAACTACAAAGGCTATGTGGCACT
>JAYTMI010000181.1:0-3326 GCA_043728625.1 Saprospiraceae bacterium
ATGAGAATGGTGGAAAGTTGTAGAATAGATATCTTGGCGTTGTCGAATATACTGGTTGCATTTGACATTTTTTAATGGCAAATATACAATCATCAGGAAAAGATATATCAGTCTCCCTGTTATTATTTCGATATTTCTTTCAGTATTTTATGGGTTTCAAGAATGGACATTCACAAAGAAAGTAGTTCCATGTCCTTCTGCTGATTCAAACCAAATTTTACCGCCATATTTATCTACAATATTTTTGCACAAGGCTAATCCGACACCTGTCCCTTCAAAGCGAGTAGAATCGCGGTGCAAACGATGGAAGAGATTAAACAGTTTCTTACCACTTTCAGGGTGGATACCGATGCCATTGTCTTTGACATACAGCAAAATATCGTCGTTTTCTTTGCGGCTACCAATCTCAATAATAGGGTTGCCTTCGACGAATTTAAGGCTGTTGCTCACCAAGTTTTGAATCAGTTGAGTTAAATGAATGCGGTTGATTTTTAGATTAGGCATAATATCTGGGAAAATGATTTGTGCTTTTTGCTCTTCAATTTTGACACGTAGGTTTTCGTTTACTTCTGTCACAATATCACGCATATTTACTGTTTCGAGGTCTGTCACTTGATTCATGGACATCATCGAGTATTTTAAAAGTCCTTCGAGCATATTGCCCATACGGGTTGAACCAGACATAACAAATTCGAAATAAGACGCAGCCGCAGGAGGCATCTCATTGAGATATTTGCGATGAATCAGTGTCGCGAAATTGGCAATGTTCCGCAAAGGCTCTTTCAAGTCATGAGCAACAGCGTAACTGAACTGTTTCATCATGGCATTGGATTCTTCTAAAAGGCGTTTTTGCTCAATGATGGCTTTGCTTTTTATTAGAATTTCTTGATTAAATGCCTCTAATTGTTCTTTTTGTTCATGGATTGCTTGGTTTTTGACAATCAAAACTTCATTCCGTTTTCTTTGCCAATAGTAGCCAAATACAAGAAAGAAGATAATGAGAACACCCATCAGTATACCCATCCACATCCTGTTTTCATTAACTTTCATTTCGGCTTCTTGCAGTTTTCGTTCGCTTTGTGCAAGATCATAACGGAATTGCAGTTCAGTAACTTGCCCTGATTTTTCGTAATTGAACAACGAATCACGTAGGGAATTGGCAGTTTCAAGATTAAAAAGAGCTTCTTTTGCTTGATTTTTGAGACGATAAATCCGATACAAAGCTCGATGATTCCACTCATTGTAACGAAGAGACTGGTTGTTTTCGGCAAGTTGCTGGCTTTTGATAAAATAGTCTTCGGCTAAGGTAAGGTTGTTTTTTTGCTCATAAATTTTGCCCAATTCGTAATAGACTTTCGTCAGACTATTGACATTTATCAGCTTTTCGTTAATGGTTTTGAAGGTCGTTAAAGCGGCTTCGGTGTTCTGTTGTTTGAGGTAAAGTTCCGCTTTGGCGATGGTTAAATTGTTGTGGTCACGGATGAACCCACCTGCTTTGCAAAGGTCGAGACCCGCATTGATTTTGATAAAAGCCTTATCAAAATCGCCAATATCAGCATAAAAACGCGCATACCGTTCATATAGAGGAATGAGGGACTCGGTATCTTTTTTAGTTTCGGCAATATGACAAGCTAAAGTGATGGATTCAAAAGCTTGGTCATATTGTTTGCGACAGCCATAAGCCTCCGAAAGGTTATCGAGATAGACACATTCATTGATATAATTGTGCATTTCTCTCGATTTTTGTAAGGCTTTGTCGTAATAACGAATCGCATTGTCATAGTCATTAACCGTAAAAAAAAGAACGCCTAAGCCACAATAAGCATTTTGCAAATTAGCACTGTCTTTATGTTCTATACTAAAATCAATTAATTTGAGATAGACATTGCGTGCATCTACATAACGATAAAGGCTTCGATACATAATGGCTATGTCAATTTGAATGCTTGCAAAACGAGAACGTTCAATGTTCTTAATCGAATTTGAAGCCATATTGTAGTTGTCAAGTGCTGCTTGAAAAGCTAATTGGCGTTCCAGATATAAACCTTTGGTGCGGTGGGCTTCATAAACCCATTTGGGCAGTTGTTCTTTGGTTGCTCGTTGAATAATAACATCTAAAATCTGATAGGCGACCCTTGGATGGAGGGCATATATAATATCGGCATCTTCAAAAACATCTATGTACGGTGCTGTCCACCATTCTGAAGGTGTGAGTTTTGGCTGGACTGTTTTTTGAGCCGTCAAATCTGTGTTATTAAAAAGCCACACAGTACACAGTAAAAGAAAAAATTCTTTCTTGCTCATTTTATCAATATTAGATTCAGATATAAATAAAAATTAGAGACATCAATATAGTAGCCACATTCGGTAAGATACTCTCCTGTTTACTTCATGTAAAATGTAAAGGTTAGGATAACACATTTTCATGTGTTATCCTAACCTTTACATTTACTTTGTTGGAGCCATAATAGGAGATGCGGACGTAGTTTGACCTGGACGTGTCTCACGACTACCACCTTTAACTGTTTGAGATTGTGCTACGTTAAGCGTATTGATGTTTTTGATGTTAATGAGTTTCATAAAATTTAAATTTTAATAGTTAAAGAATTGATTTCTAAAATACAGGTTTAAAAGATTCCCTCTTTCTACCAGCGATGTCACAAATCTACTATTATCAAATTCTTGAAAATTTACCATAAAATAGGTTTACGTGACATCAAAATATATCAAATTCTAAAAACGGGATATTTCAAAGCTACAACTAAGGGGTTATGAAATATTTGTCATTCAATTATTTGATAACAATTTTCATACTTCTCATAGTATTCCTTTAACGTTTATAAAGCCTTATATAAAAATGGTAAGATGCAAGACAAGAGGCTTTAACCGCTTTTTTAATTAGATTTTCTGTTGCCTTCAAACAGGGGTAAAAAAAATACATCTGTGACTAATAAGCCGTTAAGAATGGTCGAAGAAGTAAAAAAAAACACCCCCTCAGTATTTTAGGCATTAAAAGGGCATTGTCTATCTCTTTTCAACCCAATAAATACCAAATTTATACCTGTCCAGTGTTTGTCCAATACTATAATACATAAGAAACGGATTGAAATATAGAATTTTGTGTTGTCACAAAGGAATTAGACATTTTTGAGTGATCCACATTTTTCTTAATTTTATAACTAACAAGTATGATGAAAAAATTCACCTCCACTCTCGTTACTCTGCTGCTTTTGGCAGCGACCAATCTTTCAGCCCAAACCATTTTTACAGATGCTTATGCCTCAGGCGTTTCGTTTGTTGAGTTTGGCGGCTCTGTCAATGCTCTT
>JAYTMI010000182.1:0-1806 GCA_043728625.1 Saprospiraceae bacterium
GTTTTTGATAAAACAGGCACGTTGACGGTAGGCAAATTTGAGGTTTCAAAGGTTATTTCTTTAAAAAAAGACTTAAATACTGAGGGGGTCATTCGTTTGGCGGCTGGTTTGGAACAAAAATCCGAGCATCCGATTGCAACGGGTATTTTGCAAAAAGCAAAGAATTTAGCTCTTGTGATTCCTGCTACTGAGAATTTTAAAGCCATTACAGGCAAAGGCGTTGAAGCCACCATTGAGGGTAAAAAAATAGCGGTTGTGAGTCCAGGTTATTTGAAAGAAAACAATATTGCGATTCCCGAAGGTTCAACTGCAAATGAGACCGAAACGGTTGTTTTTGTATTGATAGACAATCAGTTAGCAGGTTTTATTGCTTTGGCAGATCAGATTCGCCCAGAATCCGCAGAAGCGATTCAGACCTTAAAAGAGAACAATATCAAGTCTATTTTATTGACGGGTGACAACGCCAAAGTCGCTAAAAGTGTCAGCGAAACATTAGGCATGGCGAGTTACTTCGCCGAAGTTTTACCACATCAAAAATTAGAAAAAATAAAAGAACTACAAAGTCAAGGCGAGTTCGTAGCGATGACAGGCGACGGTGTCAACGATGCACCCGCTTTGGCTATTGCGGACATCGGTATTGCCGTTGGTAGTGGCAGCGATATTGCGGCAGAAACGGCGGGTATTGTTTTGGTGAACAGTAATCCAAAAGACATCGTCAACCTTATTTTGTTTGGCAAAGCCACGTACAGAAAGATGATTCAAAATTTAATTTGGGCAACAGGCTATAATGTGGTTGCCTTGCCTTTGGCAGCAGGTGTTTTGTATAGTCAAGGCATTTTGTTAAGTCCTGCGGCAGGAGCTGTTTTGATGACTATGAGTACAATCATTGTTGCTATAAATGCGAGTATGTTGAAAATTGAAAATTAGAGATTATGGTAGAATATCTCATATCACTATCCTTTAAAAACCGAGCGATTGTATTGCTTATTTCGGCTTGCTTGTTTGGTTAGGTCCATGCCAGGTATGAAGATGTAAATTCAAGTAAAGACAAAACAGTTTTTCAAAATAACATTTAAGACAATATAAATTTTAACATCTAATCAATAAAATGAAGAAAATACATTTAATAATCGGCTTTTTCTTAGTTATAAATAGCCTTTTAGCACAACATTTAACGCCGCCACCTTTGCGCATCAGTCATCCAGTAAGACAAGCACCCCCTCAGTACATAGGCAAAAAAGTGGTGTATCATCTTTATATCACAGATACAATCGTCAATTTCACAGGAAAATTGAGAAGAGCGATTGCCGTTAACGGACAAATTCCGATGCCAACGCTCACTTTTACGGAGGGGGATACGGCTGTCATATATGCCCACAATGAGTTAAATGAAGAAACATCTTTGCATTGGCACGGTCTGTTTTTGCCCAATAAAGAAGATGGCGTGCCTAATTTGACGCAAATGCCGATTAAGCCGCATACGACACATTTATACTCGTTTCCGATTATTCAACATGGTACGCATTGGTATCACAGTCATACGGGTACGCAGGAGCAAATTGGTATGTACGGTTCTTTTGTGATGAATAAAGCCCCAAATGCCACTCATTTAAGAAAAGGAATTGATGATATACCAACAGTCCCCATTGTTTTGAGTGAATGGACAGATATGGATCCTGAAAGAGTACACCGTTTGTTGCACAACGCAACGGATTGGTTTGCGATAAAAAAAGGCACGACGCAGAGTTATGCAGAAGCCATCAGACAAGGTTATTTTAAAACAAAAGTCCTCAACGAGTGGAAACG
>JAYTMI010000183.1:0-2973 GCA_043728625.1 Saprospiraceae bacterium
ACAACAACGACTTAACGGCTGAAAACAATTTTCTGTTCTGCCAATCCATTGGCTGTTTGTAAACGAACGACCAAAATACCACTGGATACTGAGGGGTTATCTTTTGAACTAAAAATGACTTCATTTAACCCTTTTGAAAAGGCTTTTTCTGTTGTCATCAATACTCTGCCCAACAAATCACAAACGGTCAGTTTCGCAAAACCTGTTTCAGGCAATAGGAATGAAATCGTCGTTTCTTCGCTGAATGGATTTGGGCGGTTTGGCAATAATGTAGGTTTCGAGGATGCCTTGAATGTGTTGCCAAAAGACAATTTTACGGCTGCGCCATTGCCAATTTCGTCATAAGCGACCCCCTCAGTAAAAGTCCGATTTATGCTTAAAATTTGACTCAAACGGGTGTTTTCCATAGGTTTTATGGTCAAATTGAGCATTGTAAAAGTATCCGTTTCTATAAATTTTTGATTCTGATGGTGATACCAAGCGGAGGTAACGATGCCTTCATTTTTGAAAATAGCAACGTTGTTTTCTGTGCAATTTGGCAAATCGCCATTTATCATGTTTTCTATTTGAGCTGCATTTTTATCAATATTCAAAGAAAATTGAAGGGCTGAAATGCTTCGACCCTTGTAATCCCTTTGATAAGGCGTTATTTTTATCGGAATCTGGTAGCTCTTATTTTTTTCTAAAACAATGTCATCAACAGACAAAACGAACGGTTTGATGCCACTCCGAATATCAACCGACCCCACGGACAAATTGACATCACCCGTTTTTATGGCAATAAAATCACCATTGCTTATGCTATTCATGAGGCTTGGAATAATCAGTGTTTCAGGAAAATCGGCGGCAAAAGGGTTTGTTGGATCAATAAAAACATAGTTTTTGACCACAAAACGCCATGAATTATTATTCGGGAAGACAGACGTTATGCGCAAAATGAGTCGTTGTATCAGCAACATATCAACAGCATCAACCTCACCATTGCGATTGACATCGGCACCGATAAGGCGGTAGGGCGTTGTTAATTGTTCACTTCCAAGCAAATGGCGGCTCATTAAAGCCACGTCAAACATTGTGACACCGTTCAGCCAGTCGGTATTGGGACGTGACGGTACTATGCGATAGCGGTTATTGGCTGATAAATCTTTGAAAAAATAGCTCGAACCCGTTGTGCTGTTTATTAAGTCATTTGCGCCATTGTATAACATAATATTGGCGGGTACGGCTATCAAATCTTCTCGTTGAATGATGCCGCTAATTTTTGGACAATTGCCTAAATCGTCGGATACTGTGAAGGAAGTTGACTTGATAACAATATTTCCAATTTCATCTTTTACCCAAATGTCCATGTTATAAGTACCTTTTTGGTTACAATCGAAGTTAAAGCTGGTCGTGGTCGGAAAATTCGTACTCGGGCTGCCCGAAAGACGAAGACCATACACCATTCTATTATTTGGCGTACAATCGTCGGTCAAACTACCAATCAAATCGCTTGCTTTTATGGTCAAAAGCCCACTCGTTGGTATGTGAAACACAGTGTTTTGTAAAAGACTGAGTACTGGCGGAGCATCTTTATAAACAATAGTTTGTAGCCACGTTCTTGTTTCATTCGTACAGGTATTTATCAAAATCCAAGACCTTTTGATAGTGAAACTATTGTTTGCTGAATCTCTCGTACGCACTTCGGTATAGCCCGCCCGAATAGGGCAGAAGCCCTCTGTCAAACCGTATTTGCCAGGCAGCGACGGATAGCCCATACCGCGAATGGTGATGCCATCAATAATGGTGTCGGTGGGTTCGATGCGCCTATTGCCACATAGCGAAGTGAGGTCACCCGGTGTCGTGACTTCACCAACTTGTCTCGTTTTAATATAAATTGCTTGCCGAGTTGTTGACGTATTGTTGTAAACATCATAGACATTGAAAGTTCGAACGATTATTCGTTTGGTATTTTGCGCCAAAAGGAGATCGAAAGGCATATCGGAAGGAAAGCCAGCTGGTGGAGCCGTAAGGGTTTCGCCGCAAGCGATGTCAAAAACTTTGTCGTTAAAGTTCATGGACGTTGAGAACGAACATTCTTTCAGAATCTTTGGTACACCCGTCAGACTCGTGTCGGGTAAGCCAATAAAAGGGACATTATCACATGTCACCGCAATCGCTGGGGGCGCTTGGATGATCGGTGGCGTCAAGTCAAAGACCTTGAAAGTACCATTACAGCTATTTCCAGAGGCTTTTTCAGTAACAATAGCCCTTAAAGTTGCTCCTATTTGGCTGCTGGTTACGTAATCGTCAGGCAAAATAGTGCCGCCTAAGGTTTGAAGTTGAACGTTGTAGTTCTCAAAACAACCGTAATTGTTGCCTAATAAAAAGAATTCAGGCAAGATGCGGGTATGGCAATTTTTATCAATTATCACATTTATTTGGTTTCCGCAAATCATCGTGCCGCTTGAAGGATTTTCAGATACTGTAATGCTGAACAAACACGATGAGGTATTGCCAGACGCATCGGTGGCTTTGAAACCCGTATTGAAAGTGCCAATGCCAAAAACTTCACCCGATTGTAAGCCAGCTAACTGTTTGATTGTAGGCGAAGCGGTGCAGTTGTCCGTTGCGGTTGCTGCAAAATTGAGCACTTTACGACATGCGCCAGAAGCGAGCGTTACAGAGATATTGTTGGGACAGGTAATTATCGGTGCAATTTTGTCTTCAACGGTTACAATTGCAGAGCAAGTTGCGGTGTTGCCCGAAGCATCCGTTGCGGTGAAAATGACGGTATTTGAGCCTAAATTACTACAATTAAAGGCTGTTTTGGACAAAGAGCGTTGTGTAAAGCCACAATTATCAGTCGGGTTGTTGTCAATTTGAGCGACTGTGAGTGTCGCATTGCCCATTGCATCAAGTTGAATGGTGGCGGGTTTGCAAGATACTGGAGGGTCTGCCAAAGTAACTTTAACCGTTGATGAACACGCCAAA
>JAYTMI010000184.1:0-4159 GCA_043728625.1 Saprospiraceae bacterium
TTCAGAGTTTTCAATACCAAAATTTCAAGTAGTACATTGCGTTTTCTTTTTACAGGGTTACATCATGTTCATGACATACGAACGGACACCAGAAGCACATGATATTTTCAAACGCTTTGGGAAAGTATTTGAACAATCCTATACCCGTTTTCTCGATTTGCAAAAAGCAGAAGCACAAGCAGATCAAGCTCATCTTGACCTAATTCAAATACAAACCGAAAAAAAGAGAGCAGAAGATGCTTTAATTGAACTCCGTGCCACCCAAGCCCAACTCATCCAATCTGAAAAACTGGCTTCATTAGGCGAACTCACCGCAGGCATCGCCCATGAAATACAGAATCCTTTGAATTTTGTTAATAACTTCTCGGAACTCAGCGTGGATTTAGTAAAAGATTTAAAAGATGAGTTTAAAAAACCTGAGAAAGACGAAGCATATATAGATGAATTATTCGACGATTTAAGTCAAAACCAAGAGAAAATCAACCATCATGGCAAGCGAGCGAGTAGTATTGTGAAAGGGATGCTTGAACACTCTCGTGCGAGTACAGGCGTGAAAGAATTGACCGATATTAATAAATTGGCGGATGAATATTTGAGGCTTTCGTATCATGGTTTAAGAGCGAAAGATAATTCTTTTAATGCTGATTATGAATTGATTATTGATGAAAATCTGCCTAAAATAGAAGTTATTCCGCAAGACATTGGACGGGTTTTATTGAACTTGATTAATAATGCGTTTTATGCCGTCAATGAAAAAATGAAGCAAAATACTGAGGGGGTGCTTTATAAACCTACCGTCACTGTTTCTACTCAACAGCTTGATAATCAAATTATTATAAAAGTAAAAGACAACGGTACAGGCATGCCCGAAAGCGTGAGAGCCAAAGTCTTTCAACCATTCTTTACGACAAAACCGACGGGGCAAGGCACGGGTTTAGGGCTTTCACTCGCGTATGATATTGTGACGAAAGGACATGGAGGGAGCTTGGAAGTGGTTTCTACTGAGGGGGTAGGTTCAACATTCACATTAACACTTTCTATTTAAATACTGTCTCTTTGTTTCAAATTATTTTAAAAATTACTTTTACTTTATTACAAAAAAATACTACATTTACCCTAACTTTATGTAAAATACAAAAAATGTACATACGTAGTATTATTCAAGAACTTCAGAAATGGCGGCTTTCATCAAGCCGTAAACCCTTGTTAATCAGAGGAGCAAGACAGGTTGGTAAAACCACGCTTGTCAATGAATTTGCACACCAGTATCAGCAATACCTCTATCTCAATCTTGAAAGAAAAGAGGATGCGGCTATTTTTCGGCATTATACCCGCTTTTCTACCTTAGTGGAATCCATGTTTTTCTTAAAAGACAAAGATATTCAACAACATGATACGCTCATTTTTATTGATGAAATTCAAGAAGTGCCTGAAGCTATAAATTTATTGCGGTACTTTTTAGAGGATTTTCCACAATTTCATATTATAGCCGCAGGTTCGTTGCTGGAAGTTGTTTTGAATGAAAATACGACTATGCCGGTAGGTCGGGTGGAATATAAAGTGCTGCGCCCAATGTCTTTTAAGGAGTTTTTAGAAGCAATGAATGAAAAATCAGCTTTAAAACAATACAACAGCGTTCCGATTGCCGATTTCGCACACGATAAATTATTACAGCTTTTTCATACTTATACGCTCATTGGCGGTATGCCCGAAGTGGTAAAACATTATGTCGAAAACCGAAATTTGACGGCATTGTTGCCTATTTATGAATCGCTCTTGGTGTCATACATGAATGATGTTGAAAAATATGCGCGCAACAGTACGATGGTGCAAGTAATCCGCCATGTCATCAAAAGTATGAGTGTAGAAGCAGGCAATCGCATCAAATTTCAAAATTTTGGACAATCCAACTATGGTAGCCGAGAAGTTGGAGAAGCCATCAGAACCCTTGAAAAAGCCCTTTTGTTGTATTTGGTCTATCCATGTACGGGTACGGCATTGCCTCTTTTCCCCGATAAAAAGAAGTCGCCAAAACTGCAATTATTAGATACGGGCTTGATGAATCACTTAGCAGGTCTTCAAAAAGAAATCATTGGTTCACAGCAATTAGATAGTGTCTATCAAGGTAAAATTGCCGAGCATATCGTTGGACAAGAGTTATTGGCAAACCAATATAATGTCTTGAGCGAACTCCATTTTTGGACCCGCGAAAAAAAAGAAGCCGTTGCCGAAGTAGATTATATCTATGTTTTTGATGGTAAAATGATTCCCATTGAAGTAAAATCGGGCGCTACAGGTCGGCTACGGTCTTTACATTCTTATATGGACAATGCTCCTCATCCGTTAGCAGTGCGCATTTATAGTGGCAAATTGAGTATTGATACCCTAAAAACTGCCAGTGGCAAAGTGTTTTATCTACTCAATTTGCCGTATTATTTAACGGGGCAAATAGAACAGTATTTGGGCTGGTTTGGCGGTCAATATCCTTGAATTACTATACGTTTATCATTACTTTACCTATTAAAAACGCTTGATGATGAAAAAGATAATATGGATTTTGCTTTTTACTTTCTTACAAGCAATTGGCTTTAGTCAAAAATCAAGTATTGATAGCTTAAAGCACGAATTGTCCATTGCCACTCAAGATACCAGTCGTGTTTTGATCATGGCGAAGTTATGCACAGCAAGTCGTGAGGTAAATATTGATACTGCATTATTTTATGGAAATAAAGGATTGACTTTGGCAAAGCAAATTCATTTTATAAAAGGAGAAATACGGAACTTGGCTGAATTAGGTCGAATCCAACAAGATTTGGGCAATTTGCCAAGGCATTTAGAGATTGAACTCAAAGCACTTCGCATGGCAGAAGACAATCATCTTGAAGGAGAAAAAGTACTTCCTTTAACTTATATTGGCAATGTTTACAGAACATTAAATGAACCACAGAAAGCCATCAATTTCTACCGACAAGCAATGCTTATTAGTGAGTCAAACCACCATAGTTTTGCTTCAAACCTGAAAATGAATATTGGAAATACATTTATCCAATTAAATCAGATAGATTCAGCATTGTATTATCTTCAAACTGCTCAAAATGAGATGCTTAAAACACATCCTAATGTTCACCCTCTGGTTTATATTGGCATAGGAACCATCCAAACCAAGTTAAAAAATTATAAGCAGGCTTTTGACTACTACCAAAAGAGCCTGCAAGTGGCTGAAAAAGAGAAAACACCTCGGTGGATTTCTGTCACTTTCAGAAATATTGCAAACTTATATAAAGAACAAAATCAAAGGGATTCAAGTATTTATTATGCTAAAAAATCATTAGAAATAGCAGAAAGCATTGCTGACAAAAGTAATGCGAGTTTAACATCTGATTTGCTATCAAAAATATATGAGAATTACGACAATAAAAAAGCATTTGACTATTATAAGAAAGCGGTCGAATTAAGAGATAGTTTGACAGGAAGTGGAAATATTAAAACGATTCAGGCATTATTTGCACAAGATGAAGAACGGCAAAAAGAAGCAGAAAATAATAAAATAGCCTTTAGGAACCAACTAAAACTGTATATCTTATTAGCGGTTTTAGGTATATCGCTTTTAATTGGTTTTATCCTTTATCGCAATAATCGGCAAAAGCTAAAAGCTAATTTAATTTTGCAAGAGCAAAAAGAAAAAGTTGAAAGTACATTATCTCAACTCAAATCCACCCAAACCCAACTCATCCAATCCGAAAAACTCGCCAGTTTAGGCGAACTCACCGCAGGTATCGCCCATGAAATACAAAACCCTTTGAATTTTGTCAATAATTTCTCGGAATTGAGTGTGGATTTAGCCAAAGACCTCAATGATGAAATTCATAAACCCGATATTGATAAGGAATATGTAGAAGAACTTTTAACCGATTTAACTTCAAACCAAGAGAAAATCAACCATCATGGCAAGCGAGCGAGTTCGATTGTGAAAGGGATGCTTGAACACTCACGAGCGAGTACAGGTGTAAAGGAATTGACCGATATTAATAAATTGGCGGATGAATATTTGAGGTTGGCTTATCATGGTTTGAGAGCAAAAGATAAGGATTTTAATGCTGATTTTAAAACAGATTTTGAGGGGAACTTACCTAAAACAGAAGTCATTCCGCAAGATATT
>JAYTMI010000185.1:0-5691 GCA_043728625.1 Saprospiraceae bacterium
TTGAAAATCAAAGAGATAATGACGCTTGATTTTGAAGATTCGACGAAACAATACGTTACGAAGGCTGAAAAATTTGCTGGAAAATACAGTTTTGAATCAAAAGATGCGGTGACGAATTTGTTGGAGATACCCCTCAGTAAAAATACCATTCAAACCAATGATTATATATGTGTCCATCTTCGAGGCTTTTTCCATGACAAGGATAGAGTCACCGTTTTTAATGATATGACTTACATTCGAGTGGCTTTTTATTCAAAGGACAACGCACTCATCAGAGACCGTGATTTTCGTTTGCAGCCTTTTATAGGCAATACCGATTTTAATATTTGGACATCGGGTCAGTCAGAAAGCTGGGGTACGGCTTTTTTTTATACAAAAGTGCCTTCAAAAGCTGATACTGAGGGGTATATGCAAGTCAGTGTCGTTAATGTGACGAAACGTCCTTTTTTTATAGATGATTTGACAATTGAGTTGTGGCGATGAACTTTTATTCAACGTGCATATCCATCAACTGCGTCCGATATTTAGAGAAAACGCTTGATTTTGATATAAAACCAATGTAAATATCGTTTTCGTCCACAACGGGCAAGTTCCAGGCTTCGGTTATATCAAATTTTTTCATGGCATCAGACATGGATTCATTGAGGCGGACAATGCTCGGTGGGTCGTGCATCAATCGGCGAACGATTAAGGTATCGTAATGAATGGTTTGAAACATGACTTCGCGCACGTCGTCGAGGGTGATAATGCCTTCAAGCAGTCCTTCTTTGTTGATGACAGCAAATATATTGCGGTGCGAACTTTTGATTATTTCTGTCAATTCGCGCAAGGAAGCACTCGGCAATATGGTTTTTATATCGGTTTCGATGAGGTTTGAGGTTTTCAAAAGCAATAAAATATTACGGTCTTTGTCGCGACTAAAAACATGCCCTTTGTCTATCATACTGCGGACTTCAAGGGAATAAGGTTCAAAAGTGCGAACAAAAACATTGCTCAATGTGGACACAATCATCAAAGGAATGATTAAATCGTAGCCACCTGTTACTTCGGCAATCAAGAAAATACCTGTCAAAGGGGCGTACATGACACCACTTAATATGCCCGCCATGCCAACGATGGTAAAATTGGATTCAGGTAGATGTAATTCAAAAAGTTTATTAAAAAGCCTTGAAAAAGCAAATCCTAAGTACGTGCCGACGAAGAGGGCAGGAGCGAAATTACCGCCATTGCCACCCGCCGACAAGGTGAAACTGGCTGCAATCGGCTTGATAAACACAATCGCACTGATAAATGCAATGAGTAACCATTCATTTTGTATTGAATCACTAAAAATGGAGTTTTTCAAAATTTGCTCGGCTTTACCATCGGCAATTGACAAAATGCTGGAATAACCTTCGCCAAAAAGTGAAGGAAAAATATAGATAAACAGGGCTAAACCCAAGCCGCCAAAGATGGCTTTGCCCCAAATACTGAGGGGTAGCTTTTGAAACAGCGCACCGATGGCATGAGCCACACGTATATAATATAGCGACACCATGCCGCAAACAAACGCCAAAAGTACGTAGAATAAAATGTTGTAGTAGTTGAATGGCTCTTGAAGTCTGAAAATAAAAAGCGATTGTTCGTTCAAAACGATTTTTGAAAACAGACCGCCACAAGCCGCCGCAATAATGAGTGGAATAAATGAGGAAATGGTTACATCTGATAACAAAACCTCCATCGCAAACATAACACCTGCAATCGGGGCATTAAAGACCGCCGCAATACCTGCCGCCGCACCACAACCAAGAAACAAAGAACGGTCGCGATAACCCAAGCGAAAATTGGTGGCAATATTTGACCCAACGGCTGAACCTGTAATGACAATCGGTGCTTCCAAACCTGCGGAACCGCCAAAACCGACTGTTAAGGCACTTGTAACGATATGAGAATAGAGTTTATGCCTTTTGACGAGCGCCGATTTTTGAGCAATTTCGTAGAGAACATTTGATACACCGCGCCCTAAATCGCCTTTGAGAACTCTCCGAACAAAATAAACGGTTAGTAAAATACCAATCATTGGATAAAAAATCATGTAAGGCGAGCCTTCGTGCGAGATGGCATGGTTAATAGACAATGATTTTTGAATCAAATGCACCAATGATTTCAGAATAACAGCCAATAAACCTGCTGATAAACCAACGATGATGGCTACCACGACCTCAAATTGTCGAGCCGTTAGGTGGGTTTTGATGGTTCTAAAAAGGACAATTGCTTTATGTATCATATTTTTGGTATGTCTTAACAATTCAATGCCCCGCAAACACTCAACGTTTGTCCTGAAACGTAGCGACTCATATCAGAAGCTAAAAAAACACAAGCATCAGCCACTTCTTCACCTGCGCCCATTCTGCCGAGTGGGATGCTTTTCATGAAGGCATCTTTGACTTCGGGGGTTAAAACTTGGGTCATTTCTGTTTCGATATAACCAGGTGCAATGGCGTTGCAACGAATATTGCGGTTGCCATATTCCTTAGCAATGGACTTAGAAAAGCCAAAAATACCCGCTTTTGAAGCGGCATAATTGGCTTGACCTGCATTGCCAAATACACCAACAACGCTTGACATATTGATAATCGAGCCACTGCGTTGTTTGAGCATCGGGCGCAAAGCGTGTTTGGTCATATTGAAAACAGACTTCAAATTGGTCTGAATGACATCGTCCCATTGTTGTTCTGTCATGCGCAACATCAAATTGTCGCGGGTGATGCCAGCGTTGTTGACAACCACATCGAGGCGACCAAATGTTTTGACAACTTCGCCAATCAAGGCTTCGGCTTGTGCAAAATTGGCAGCATCTGAACGATAGGCATGGACTTGTGCGCCTGTCGCAACCAATTCATCGACAATAGCTTGTGCTTTGGCACTTGAATTTTCAGAAACATACGTAAAAGCGACAATCGCTCCTTGTTCTGCAAAACGGCGGACAATTGCCTCACCGATACCTCGTGCGCCTCCTGTAACGAGTGCGACTTTATTTTCTAAAAGTTTCATATTTGATACTGGTTATTAGTTATTGGTTAATTGGTTATTGGTAAATTAGTTACTGGTCATTTCTGACGAATGACCAGTAACCAATTTACCAATAACCAATTAACCATTCGCGCAAAAATAGCATTTTAAGGTCAATGCGTGATATTTTTTGAAAAAATGGGTGCTTAGAATTTTTAAAATTTGAAAATGTTGTAAATTGTGCCGTTCAGTCCGCCGAGATTAAAGTTTTAAAAAAAAATACATTAATTCAATCAAAAAATATGAAAAAAACATTCTTGACACTTGTCTCCCTTTTATTCACTGTTATGGTGTTTGCGCAAAAAGAGGTATCTGAAATGGCGAAAAATGCCAATCCTGAACTGTCAATGGCTCAAAAAGCGACCATTGAGTGGGTAAAACTCTACGATTTGGATTCCGACCAAGCAAAAGAAGTTTTGGCGATTCAGAAGACGAAATATCAGAATTTGGCAGATATTGAGCCTTTGAAAACGCAAGACCCTGATAAGTACGTTCAAAAACGCCTATCAAGTTTTGAAATCGCCAATACAGAATTTATGGGTTTGTTAGATGAGCGTCAACTGAAAATTTTCAAGCTAAAAGAAGCTGAACGTACCGCTAAATATGAAAACATCGTTTCTGCTATGAAAAAAACGGGCTATTCCGACGAGGATATCCGACAAAAGTTGATGGTCACAGAGTTTTAACCCACCGAAGCGATTAAAGCATTTTCGAAGACTTGGAATACTTTAATCGCTTATTTTTTTGTGAAAAAACAAATATAGTTTTCTATATGTTTTACTTTGGCAAAACTTTACCAACCAAAAGCAAATTTTATGTTGTCTATATGTCAACCTAAAATGCCAAAAGTTGTTTTGAGAAAAAACTAACCAATTATATTATCAAAACTTATGAATAACCCGAGGGAAAGGACACAGTACCCCCTCAGTATAAACGTAAAAGTATGGATCCATTAAAGGCAAAATTTAAAGAAAAAGCAGCGGCTTTGAGTACGGAGGTCAAAGCACTTTTGAAAGAACACGGCAATACTGTTATTGATTCGGTCACATTGAGCCAAGCGTATGGTGGTATGCGCGATATCAGTAGTATGATTTGGGAACCTTCGTTGCTTGATGCCCAAGAAGGTATTCGTTTCAGAGGTTTCAGTATTCCTGAATTGCAAGAAAAACTCCCGACAGGACGTGGCAAAGAGCCGCTTCCCGAAGGTTTGTTTTGGCTCATGCTCACAGGCGAAGTGCCGACAGAAGAAGAAGCTCTTTGGGTCACCAACGATTGGGAACGCCGGAGCAAAGTGCCACAGCACGTTTTTGATACGCTGAACGCTTTGCCAGAAGATACACATGCAATGACAATGTTTACAATCGGTATTATGGCATTGCAATCGAAAAGTGTCTTTGCTCGCCGATACGAAGAAGGTATGCCTAAATCAGAATATTGGGATGCGACTTATGAGGATACGATGAACCTCATCGCTTGTTTGCCTGTCCTTGCAGCAGCCATTTATCGCCGTAAATATAAAGGTGGAGATATTATTGCGCCCAATACACGTTTGGATTGGGCAGCCAATTTTGCCCACATGATGGGTTATGAAGACGCTGATTTCAAAAACTTGATGCGTTTATATATGACTATTCACGCCGACCACGAAGGCGGCAACGCTTCGGCACATACAACGCATTTGGTTGGTTCAACTTTGGCTGATTCTTACTTGGCATTTGCGGGAGGCATGAATTCCTTAGCGGGTCCTTTACATGGCTTGGCAAATCAAGAAGTGATTAAATGGATTTTTGAAATGTTAGAGGAATTGGGTACAACAAAACCAACCAACGAACAAATTGGTGATTATGTCCGCAAAACATTGTCAGAAGGTCGTGTTGTGCCGGGTTATGGTCACGCTGTTTTGCGTAAGCCTGACCCACGTTTTACGGCTCAAAAAACATTTGCAGAAAAATATTGCCCAGATGCAGACCTCGTAAAAGTGGTTTGGCAAATATTTGACACCGTGCCACCGATTCTCCAAAGCCTTGGTAAAGTTAAAAATCCTTGGCCCAATGTGGATGCTCATTCAGGTGCGTTGTTGGTCAATTATGGCTTGAAAGAATATGGTTTTTATACTGTTTTGTTCGGTGTGTCAAGGGCTTTAGGTGTTTTGGCGGCGGGTTGTTGGTCGCGAGCTTTGGGCTTCCCACTCGAGCGTCCGAAATCTATGACGACTGAATCGGTCAAAGAAATGCTGGCTGAAAAAGCAGCGGCTTGATTTATTGTTTTGACTAAAAATACTGAGGGGGTGCTTTCGACAAAGAAGCACCCTCTTTTTTTGTGAAAAAACAGCACCTAAGACGCACATCAGCATAGGGAAGACAAACACCGTTTCCTTTTCGTTATACAAACCGTTGCTCCAGGGTGCGTCGGATGCCGTTGAATCCTTTTTTCATCGGCTTGCTCTTTGAGCGTTTTTTGATGAATGTTGAATAAAAGCTGGATATATTTCTTACCGCCATGTCCTAATTTTTGAGCCTCAACAGCAGCATAATGTCGCTGCTCACGCTCTTTTAATTTGGAATAAAACACTTGCATTTGATGCTCAATATGAGGTGGATATTTTTCTATCATTTTATCAATTTTGAGCGCAAAAGTAAG
>JAYTMI010000186.1:0-3192 GCA_043728625.1 Saprospiraceae bacterium
AATAAACACTTTCTCGAAGGCTCTTTTACTGAGGGGGTGCAATTAATTCCTAAAATTGAAGCGCAACTAAAAGAGTTTTCAAAAACCTTAGACGAACACCGCATTTTGATTTTTTATTATAAAATTGCTTGTCTCTACTTCGGCAGCGGCAATTTTGACAAAGCGATTGATTATTTGAACAAAATCATCAACTTAAAAACAGGCAACTTACGCACTGATATTCAATGTTTTGCACGTATGTTGCACTTGATTTGTCATTACGAAAAAGGACATTTTGCTTTGTTAGAATATCTTATCAAGTCCGTTTATCGCTTTTTATCAAAAAATGGCGACATGTCGGGCGTGATGCAAGAAGTCTTAAAATTCCTCAAACGTGCCTTGTTTATGAAGCAAAAAGACTTGAAAAACGAGTTTGCAGAACTGAAAAAACGTTTGGAAGATTTGGCTCAAAACCCTTTTGAACGGCGTTCATTTGTCTATCTCGACATCATTTCGTGGCTTGAGTCGAAAGTAGATAGTAAAACGGTAGAAGCGGTGAGTCGGAAGAAATTTTTGGGACGGGCATTGCACGATGTGCGTGTAGCAGCGATATTGAGAGGGTAATGCTTTTCTTATAATTTCTCTATAATTGTTAAAAATGCTTCAGTTGACATGCCTAAATACCGCAAGTGTTGGCGAATAATAAAAGCAGGTACAGGGCTAATATGCGATTGAAGCGTAATAGGTCTATTCGCATTTGGATGACTCCAATGCTCATGTCCGCCTTTTATTCGATAAAGTTGACAGCCAATAAAAGTTAAAAAACGCTTGTAATCAGCTAATGAAATATTGTTGAGTTTTCTCACAGAATATTATTGGTTTAATGCAACTGTAAAGGTTTGCTCTGTTTTCCTAAAATCTTTTTCACGTACAATTTCTGCTAAATAAGTGTTTTTTTGAAGCAAATCATCTAAAAAAGGTGGTTTGAAATCACTTTTCCAACCTAAACGTTTCAATTCGGCATCTAAGGTTTGATTTTTAATTGTAAAGTTTAAAAACTCAAAAAGCGATTCTTTGAAAGATGCTTCTGCTTCTCCTTCATCTTCTCCATAGCCACTTAAATCAAGTGTCGGTGCATACAAAATAAAGTTATTATCTTCTTTGAAAGACAATAAAACAATCTTTAATTCTGAGTTATTCAAAGTTGCTGTCATGTACTTTTTTTTTAATAATGAATAAAATTCAATTACAATGGCTTGTGATTATTAAAAATTCATTTTCCCATTTATTAGTCTTTGAATCATACGAAAAATATGGTCCATCAAATCCTTTAATAAATGCCAACTTAAAATGGTTACTATCAACTTGTGTAAATGCTGGATTTGAACCATCGTAGTCCTGAACTTCACTTAATTGAGCTAATAATTCCCAATTTGTATCACAAGGCAGTGTCTTATTCTTTGTTTGATAGGCTTTAATGTTTTTTGCAAACTGATAACCAATTTTCATTTCGTTATTTCTTTCCCATAAAACAAGTATATTGTAAACCATCAAAAACACGAAAACCAAAATAGTAAAACCAATAAATATGTGTTTAACAGTTCTCATTTATAGGCTATTAGTTTTAAGTAATTCTGAAAATGCTTCCAGACTCAACACTTTAACTACTGGAAATTCAATAGACTTCAAGACTTTAAAATGATTATCCTCCGTAACAATATAATCAGCTCCTGATGCAATAGCTGTATCTATATATTTATTATCATCGGGGTCAACCGTTATGAGTCGCCACCGATATGTTGGGTGAATATAATGAACATTCGGCAAAATGGTTAAGAGGTCAAGAAAAAACTCACCGGTCTGATTACCATACTTTTTTTTAACAACTTCTTCATATTCCAACATAATCTCAGAAGAAACAGCTAAATCATAGCGTTTTTTACGTAAGTCGAGTAAAATATGATGAAAAGACGAGCGCGGAGTTAAAACGGAAATCCAAATATTGGTATCAATGACAATTTTTGACATAAACCGATAATTTTAAGGTAATGAAGAAGTCATACGATTATGTTCAAAACGCCATTTATCCACATCTCCTATCGTTAAACCCTGTTCATTAATTGACTCGTCAGCAGATTTTATTAATTTATCCATCAGAAAATCAATAAGAATCTCTTTGAGTTCCGCTAAATCATTATCATTCATGGGTTGATTGAATAATTTTAAGATTTCTATTTGCGCTCTATTTAGCGGTGGTGTTAATTTAGTCATAACTTTTATTTTAAAACAAATTTAAAGGTTTTGGGCTATTTGCAATGCTTTTTTGTTCAAAAATACTAAAAAATACTGAGGGGGTCAAAAATTAATCTGAATCGCAAAAACACGGTCAGCATCTCGGTCATAACTCAAAACCAATTGCGGATTAACCTTGCCGCCTTGCCAAATCGGACGCATTTCTTCATCACTGATAAGTACCAATTTTACGGGTTTGCCATTCGCAGCTTCCAAATCTTTGAGGGTTGAACCGATGTGAATGCCTTCGGGCGTTTGAAATTTGCCTTTTCTAACAATAAGACTTTCTATTTTTTTGAACTTTTGCCCCTTTTTCCAAGCAATTTCTATTTCATTGTTTGATTTTGGAAAAATGACTGTTTGTACCAAACCTCTATCTATATGCACAACATTTGAATCACCATAAATGCGTTTCAAGTCTGCTTCGGTTGTAGCGGGTGTTATGTCGCCAAATTGTTTTTGGGGTACAATGGTGTAGTTTTTAAGCACCCTATCTTCAATAGGTGTGACAATAGCATTTGAATTTAAGACCGAATCCGTCGAAACGCCCCCATCAGTATTTTGGGTGTTTTGTGGCGCATTCGTACATGCTGCCATGAATGTTAGTAAAAACAACAGATATTTATGTTTGTAAACCATTGATTATCAATTTTTTATTAGAAAAATTAAACTTTATGGGTTATTCTTCTGTGAAAACGAATTTGAATGCCCCCTCAGTATAAAAGCCTTCTTTAGATGGTCATACCTTAATATATACCCCTTTTTTATCCATAAAAAAACCAACAAGCCAACAAACAAGCATGAAGGCAATTGCAAAAATAAGCGAACCCATTTTACCACCAATGGGCTGAAAAAAGGTTTGGTATGTCCATTTGAAATAAGTTTGGTCATATGTGATACGTGAAAATTTCAAAGAAATTG
>JAYTMI010000187.1:0-1777 GCA_043728625.1 Saprospiraceae bacterium
CAGTAGTCATCCATTGAGGTAATCGAGAAGCCAAAGATTGATTGCTACTCAAAGGACGGGAGCGATGTGTGGCGGAAATATAATCTTCAAGCCATTGCAGATGTGCTTCATTCAATGCCCAAAGCGTATTTTCAGAGCAAGAAGTTGTCAAAAACAAAGTGTGGTTTTCAACGAAAGAGCCGTTTTTCAAAATCTTATTGTAGCCACAATACAGACAAGTCACTTTACTCGGTGATGTGTTAGCGTATTTATGTTTCAATGGGTCAAGCACCCTTAAATCTGCCCGCTTATGACAGTTTGGACATTCAACAAGGGTATGTTGCATGAAGTCACTTAGAAATTCATCAAAAACACGGTTAGTCATTTTGAAATTATGTTAATTTTAAACTTCATTACGTCTTGTCGCTATCAAGTTCAGTTGGTTTGGTTTTGTCATCAATTGCATCTAAAAAATTCGCCGCCGAAACCACTTTTTCCCCACGTTCATCTTCAATCAATTTACGTGCTTTTCCTGCCAAAGTACCGCCTCTAATCGCCATATCTCTGTTTTCATAGAAGCCTTGTGCATCGTTTTTGACGGTTTCGCCGCGTGTTATTTCCTCGCCTAATGCGGTAAAAACGAGTTCCAAATTGGTCATGTGGTCTCTTAGATTTTGCTTGTCGAGACCTTTGAACTGGGCATGTTCGTTGGGAGTTAAACCGAAAGTCGCTTTGGCAATTTCAGCCGTTAATATGGCATATTCTATATATTGTCTTTAACACCTCGTTTTTGCCATTCATCGGTCAATTCTTTACGAATACCTATTGTTTTCAAGCGATTTCCTATCCAAATATCGTCTCGTCCTTTGGCTCTATAAATTTCAGTCAATCTATCAATGCTGATTTCAGGGTTTTCTGTTTCTTGAATACGCTCTGTGCCGACTTGCGCCAACCATAGTTTTAAAGGCTCGGCTTTGGGCGAAGGAACGGACATGACGATTCGCAGCACCCCCTCAGTATTGGCGCAATCGGAAGGGTATTTTTTACCATCTCGACCTTTTAATTTCACCTTTTCACAAATTGTGAATAACTGGGGTTCACGCTTTTTGAGCATACCCCAATATGTTGACGATTTAGGACTATCCGTCAAAACTTCAATGACATCAATGACTGAAAAAAACCATTCGTCGTTGTGCCATACTTTTCTGATTTCTTTGCCCTCAAAAGGAATGAGTGTGTTTTTATTTTTCATACGGCGGCATATCCTGATTCTGCCCTCAATTCGGGCAATTGCAAACCCAAAACAATATCCTTTTTGCTCACGCCTTTTTCAGTGAGTTCTTGAGCAATCAAGACATCGGTTCTATTTTCTTGAACCCAAACCTTCCCATTTTTTATGTCAAAATGAAAAATGACATAAAATTGGTAATCATCTTTCCACCAACCACTATTAAGGAGTTGATAATGTTGCCCTTCTTTGTCAATAATGACTTTGGCTTCAAGTCCATCTTTCTGCTGATTGAACATTTCAGCATACTCTTTCAATGTACTAACAATGATTTGTTCGTATCTTTTTAATTTTTCATCCATTGTTTTATTGTTTCTGATACAGGTTCATAAAGAATAATTTTGACCTTATAACGATTCAAGGCTTTTTGTAAAATAGGTATTTTTTGATAAATTTTATAAGGCATCGCCAAAAATAAGTAGCTCAACTCAAATAAACAGGAAAATACTGAGGGGGGTAAATGATTGATTTTCAACAAATAGCAACGTTGCGAAGGTTCGAACCTTCGCA
>JAYTMI010000188.1:0-10734 GCA_043728625.1 Saprospiraceae bacterium
AAGTAATTGCCTTGTTTGTCCATAGAAACAAGGTAAATCCAGTCGCGCATCCATTCGTAAGCGAAAAATTTACCATCTAAATATTTAGGTAATTTCTCCTTGTTAACTGGGTAGTCATCAGAGTAATAAACGGGACCTGCCATTGGGTTCGCACCGCCAGCACCCAACCAAGGGAACTCTTTTGAAGGTCCATAGCCATAATGAATCCAAGCGGGCGTAGCAGGAGGTAGTTCTTTTAAACCTGTATTATTTGGTGAATCATTAATAGGTTTCTTAGCATCGTATTTTTCACCTGATTTTTGGGCTGCAAAATCATAGTGGTTATATGCAAAATTGTTACCTGTAAAGATGGGCCAGCCATAAAAACCGGGCTTGCGGGCTTGGTTGAACTCTACAATGCCGTCTGGACCTCTCTCTTTATTGGCTTTACCCGCGTCAGGACCCACGTCACCCCAATAAAGGTAGCTTGTGCGTTTATCAACGGCGATGCGGTAGGGATTGCGGCAGCCCATGACATAGATTTCTGGACGTGCATTTGGCATCCCCTCTGGGAAAAGATTACCTTTGGGAATGGTATAAGAACCATTATCTATGGGCTTGATTTTCAATATTTTACCTCTCAAATCATTGGTATTGCCAGATGAACGCAAAGCGTCCCAACCTTCACGATTCGGCTGAAAATCAATCGGTGCATAACCATCAGAGGCAAAAGGGTTGGTATCATCACCACTTGAAAGGTATAGATTACCATCCTTGTCAAAATCAATCGAGCCACCTGTGTGACAGCACTCAACACGCTTGACAGGAATGCGTAACATGACTTTTTCAGTATTCATCAAAACCGTATCACGCTCATTATCGTAGGTAAAACGCGATAAAAACTGGTCTTTTGTGTCTTCCCGTGTCTCATTAGGCGTATAATAGAAGTAAACCCAATTGTTTTTCAAAAAATTTGGATCAACGCCCACACCCATCAAACCGTACTCAAATTTAGTATAAACAGGCATTTGCCCTACTTCTTTGACAGAACTCGTTGCAGGATTATACACTTGTATCCGTCCTTTTCTTTCTACAAAAATAACTTTACCGTTGGGCATCGTCGCCAATTCCGTCGGTTCATTTAGGTTATTGATTAAGGTCGTTCTTTCAAAACGGTTTTCTTCGGGTGGCGAAACTGAACGGGCTTTTGAATAGTCCAATTTTTCTGACATCGCATATTTCAACCCCTCAGTAATGTGCTTCATAATGGCTGGTTCAGAGGTAAATGTTTCGGATGTATGCCCAAAATTTGTATAAAATGCTTTGCCACCATCGTACTCATGATACCAAGACATGGGGTGAAAATCGCCCATTTTACCCTCCGTATAGGTTTTTTCATCAACAGTAATCAAAAAATGGAGGATGTCTGTTTTTAAAGACTTAAAGCTGTAAAACTCATCTTTTTTGTCAAAAGTCTCTGGCAAATGCGATGTGGAAGGATGCATTTTGTTCACAACAGTCATTTTACCTGTTTGAACATTTGGATTGCCCGGATGCCCATTAAAAAAACCGCCCATTAGGTCATTGTACCAAGACCAATCATACTCTGTATCTGATGCCGCGTGAATGCCCAGATAACCGCCGCCTGCTTGGATATAACGTTCAAAATATATCTGTTGTGCTGGATTGAGCACATCACCCGTTGTGTTTAAAAAAACGACTGCATTGTACCGCTTTAAATTATCATCTGTGAAATCATTGGCATTCGTTGTTGTATCTATGGTGACATTTTCCATCTTACCCCAGTCCATTAGGAATTGATTTCCTTCCTTGATTGAGGCATGGTGAAAGCCGGCTGTTTTAGAAAACACTAAAACGCGTTTGGTTTGAGCGTAGTTAAGTGTACAATTTACAATTAACAAAAAACTTAATAAAATTCTTTTCTTCATACTTAGATGTTTAATTTATTCTAAAAAATTGGTCTCCCGCAAAATTTTCGGAAAGTTAACACCCCCCTCAGTATTTTTATGTAAAATTTGACAAAAACAAAAAAATCCTTCCCGAAACAGTTTCGAGAAGGATTTTTTAGGCTGGTTATTGGTTATTGGTTATTTGGGATTGGTTATTGGTTTCCGAATAACCAATCCCAAATAACCAATAACCAATCCCTACTGCTCATGTTCAGGCGCAACTTGGTTTACAAGTCGCTGAATATCATTGGTTAGGCTTTCCATTTGTTTAGCCATATCGCCATACTTTTTGACCTTATCGGCAGTCTTTTGATAACCGGTATCCGTAGGTGGTGCGGCATCTACCTCACGTTGTAGTTGTGCTTTGCGGCGTTCAAGGTCAGCAATTTGACGATTGAGTTGACTGTCATTTTTATCGTCCGCATGATTTTTCAAGCGTCCTATAATGGTTTGCATTTTGTCCAAAGCAGCATCGTACTTGCCTGCATCGAATTTATCTTTTTCAGAACTCGCCAAAGAACGTACCTCCGTGAATACACTGCCAACGCCCTTGAATATGCGTTTCGATTGTTCCTTTTCAGTATCTGAACCGAAAAATCGGTTGTAAACAACTATACAAATGATGGCGATAAAGGCTAATTTTAACAGACTTCTAATCATTGTGACCGGTGATTTTGTAGTGATATGATGAGATATTTTCACAAAATTAAACTTTTTGATTTAAAAAAAGTTGCGAAATGCGCATTTTTAATATCAAAAAACCTGTTTTATCCCAGATATACTGAGGGGGGGGTATGTGTTGAGAAATGATTTACTAAATTTTTAAAATTTAGTAAATCAGTCATCAACACGCCTAAATTATTTAAACATTGAATCCACAAACGCTTGTTTGTTAAAGATTTGAAGTTTATCAATGGCTTCGCCGACACCTATATATTTTATCGGAATTTTGAATTGGTCGCTGATGCCTATTGCCACACCGCCTTTTGCCGTGCCGTCGAGTTTTGTTAGTGCTAAACAAGATACATCAGTTACGTCTGTAAATTGTTTTGCTTGTTCAATAGCATTTTGACCTGTTGAAGCATCTAAAACCAGCATGACATCATGCGGAGCACCGTCATGGCTTTTGCCAATAGAACGTTTGATTTTCCCCAATTCGTCCATCAATCCTTTTTTGTTGTGTAAACGACCTGCGGTATCAATAATCACAACATCGCAATTGTATTTTTTAGCATAAGCCACTGTTTCGTAAGCAACGGCAGCAGGGTCTGCGTTCATGCCTTTTGAATAAAACTCGCACCCAACACGGTCTGCCCATATTTTCAATTGGTCAACAGCGGCGGCTCTGAAAGTATCGCCGGCACCAATCACGACTCGATAGTCACGTTGCGTCAATTGATACGCCAATTTACCAATCGTCGTCGTTTTGCCAACGCCATTGACACCAACGACGAGCAGAACGTAGGGACGACCCGTTGCCAGAAGCGGGATGTCAAAGTCTTCAACTTCTGCCGTGTTGTTTTCAGACAAAAGATTGACGATTTCATTTTTTAATATAAAATTTAACTCATCTGTATTGATATACTTATCGCGTTTGACCCTTGCTTGGATACGTTCAATGATTTTGACGGTTGTTTCCAAACCGACATCTGAGGAAATAAGGATAGATTCCAGTTCATCTAAAACCTCTTCGTCCACTTCAGATTTGCCAGCGATGGCGCGTGAAATTTTACCAAAAAGACCTTCTTTGGTTTTTTCTAAACTTTTTTCGAGGTCTTGTTCCTTTTCGCGGTTGAAAAATTTATTGAAAAAACTCATAATTGTTATTAGTTAATAGTTATTAGGGATTGGTTAATGGTTATTAGAGATTGAGAGGCATTCGAGTAATTAATAATCAATCCCTAATAACCATTAACCAAACAGGAAAAGGCTTTTTCTTCTGTTGAAGAAAAAGCCTTTCAGCAACATTTGAAGTCAAATGTAATGCTTAAAATTTTATGATATGTATGAAACAAGACAAATGTACTGAGGGGGATGAAATTGCCCATACAGCATACAAAAGTCTTGTAATCGAGAGGATTTATTTTGTTGTAGCGAACCATTCTTTCACTTTCTCCTTGTGAATGATGGCTTCCTTAAAGGTGTAAGCACCTGTTTCAGGATTTTTGATACTTTTGATAACGCGAACATGGTCTTTGCCTGAACCTGCATTTGCAGCACGTTGCGCGACCCTTGCGTTTTTTGATACTTTCTTTGCCATGACTTATTTCGATTGATTATTTTTTATTGTATATTGAATATTGAGTTGATATTGCTGTGAATCCATCAGCAATAACCCTTATTCATTTACTTGATTTCGCGATGAACCGTCATTTTTTTCAAAACTGCATTGAACTTTTTAAGTTCTAAACGCTCAGGCGTATTCTTACGATTCTTTTGCGTCACATAACGCGAAGTACCTGGCTGACCAGATGCTTTATGCTCGGTACACTCCATAATGACTTGGATGCGATTACCTTTTGATTTCTTTGCCATTTTCTTTCGATTGAATATTCTTAATTGAATGTCGTTTCAGTATATTAGGTGAAAAACGAGACACCATATATATGTGTACGAACAAATTTTAACAGCCGGCTTCTCCATCTAATTCAAAACCGATGTCAGAACCTTTTTTTTGTAATTTTTTGACATACTCGAACAAGCCGAGTTTTGAAACAGTGCGTAGTGCTTTTGTACAAAGTTTTACTTCGACCCAATCATTCAATTCAGGAACGAAAATGCGTTTCTTTTGCAAGTTAGGCAAAAAACGACGTTTTGTTTTGATATTTGAGTGGGAAACTTTGTTGCCAACGATTGGGCGTTTTCCTGTCAATTCACAGACCTTAGACATGATATTTATATTTAAAATTCTAATTTTTAAAAAATTAGGTTCAAAGCGATTTTGCTTTGAACCCTTCATTTTGAGATGTGGTCTCGTAAGGATTCGAACCTTAAACCTTCTGATTCGTAGTCAGATGCTCTATCCAGTTGAGCTACGAAACCATAAATTGCGTTTTGCGGTTGCAAAGATAAAGCAATATTTCTTTTCACCAAGTTCTTTTCAAAAGTTTTCTATAAAAAAAATATTTTTTCCTTTTTCAATCGCTTTAAAGTTTCTATATGTTAATAAAACTTTAAAGTTTTTTTTAAAACATGTTACTTCCATTTTGTTTTGCGTCCTAATGCCAACAAGTAAACAATTGATATTTACTTCCGATAAACCAATCTTTAAGGAAAATAATCTTCATAGTCTCAGTTATTTGAATAATTTTGCGATGTTTTGGATATTTTATTTTCCAAAAAATGGTTGTTACAATTAGTCCTTTTAAAAACATCGTAAAACCTTTGAGCCAGCAAGTTGCATATAATACGGTGCCAGACACAGATGTCGCGCACAAAGAATTGTCAGATGCAGAAGCAGTACGTTTGTATTTGCAGACGCAACAATCTGATTATTTTAGTTTGTTGTATCACCGTTACGCTGCGAAAGTGTTCGGTAAGTGTATTTCAATTTTGAAAGATTATGACGAAGCTAAAGATGCCGTTCAAGAGATTTTTATTAAAATCATGACAAATTTGGCATCTTTCGGCGAACGTGCGCAGTTTTCAACTTGGATTTACTCTATAACATATAATTATTGCATTGACATTATTCGTAAAAAGAAAAAAGAGAAAACTCTTTTTACAGATGATATAGAACGTGTACCAGACGTAGCAGCCGATGAAATTCCCGATGAGTTTTTATTGGCGATGGAAGTTAAACGGCTAAAAGCGATTTTAGAAATGCTGCCCTCTGGAGACAAAATGATATTATTGATGAAATATCAAGATGATATGAGTATTCGGGATATTTCAGATGTTTTGAAAAAAACAGAAAGTGCCATCAAAATGAAAATTAAACGAGCGAAACATAAAGCTCAGGAAATTTACTTTAAAAAATATGGTAACGACATTTAGTTCTTCTAAAAAAAAAAATTAAGTATTTGGATAAAATTATACTAAAATACTGAGGGGTGGATAAGTGCTTTAGCAATTCATATTTCATCATTATATCCAAATCCCCACAATCAATAATCTAAAAACCGAGCAACATGGCAAATAGCTTCAAGACGCTCATGGAAGAAGAATATGAGTCCCGTTTTACGCTGCCGAATCCTAACGGAAAGAGCGACTTCCAGCTCATAGAACAGCGTATTGAGGAACAGCGACAAAGCCGACGTTTGAATGGTGATGTAGCGGATCTTTTTTTACCTCGGATGGTTCGAGCCATCATAGGTATGTTTGGTGGAGAAGTAGCAAACGATAGTGACCCTTTCGACCGCCCAGAACCATCTGATTATAGCGGTACCTTACCTACAAGCACGCCTAAGGGACCAGGTGGACGTTAACAAGTGTCGAAATTTTACCGAATGACTTTTTCCAACTACCTGAAAATAAATAAAAATTATAATGCCTTGCTCGTCTTCATTGATAGCATTCCCGATGTTTTCGTAATCGGTTAATAGTCAATGACATCAAGTACAAGGCATTTTTTATTTAAAACAGCTTGAAACAAAAAACTTGATTGTTCATTTTTAAAACCTTTCAACTATGTTCAAAAAAACATCACTTATTTTTACAATTTTACTTTCCATCACCCTTTCCTTAGCGGCTCAAAAAGTTATTGACGCTAAAGATAATGTCAAAGAATTAGCGCCACCAAAAGAAGCTAAGCAGGGCTGGACAAAAATCGGCGGCTTAGGCGTTGATTTCTCTTGGCTCAACCTCATCAACCCGCGTTCAGGTGCCGGCGACAATCGCGTCGGGTTTGGCGGGTTGTTAAACTATTCTGCTAATCTCGTCAAAGATAAACTGATATGGGACAACCGCTTTGGTGTACAGTTAGCATTAGTGCAGGTCGGAAGTACAGCTCTCACAAAAGCGAATGACGTTTTGCAATTTACTTCACAAGCAGGTTATAAATTAGGCACTGGTAAATGGTATGTGGCAGGTTTGTTCGATTTGCAAACGCAATTTTTGCCAACTTATGGTAAAAATTATTTATCAGCCAACCCTAAAGGTGTGACTCAAACGCTTGATTTGACGGGTGGACTGTTTTCACCTGCAACTATTCGCTTTGCACCAGGCGTTATCTACAAAGCGACACCTAATTTGACTATTTTGTATTCACCTGTTGCACTCAAGGCGGTCATTGTTTCAAATGCGAAATTGGCTAAAACGGGTAATTTTTTCCCTTTAGATGCTGCAAAACCTAATAAAAAAGTAGATTTTCAAGTCGGTTCTGAACTCCGATTCGACTATATCAATAAGTTTTTTGATGGCAGAGTGGCTTACACAGGTACGCTCGATTTGTATTCAAATTACCTACGTGACCCACAGAATATTGACTTAGAATTTTATAACTCACTTGATTTTTTTATTGTTAAAAATTTCTCCATCAATTTCAAATCTGATTGGTTTTATGACCATGATATCTTAGTTTTCAAGGATAATGATGTTGAAAAACCCACACACCGCAATATTTTTATACGGAATGCCTTGTTGTTAAAATACAGTCAAGCGTTTTAATTTCTGAATTTTTGCATAAAAAAAAGCCTTTGTGATGTCTCGCAAAGGCTTTTTTTTATGCAAAATACTGAGGGGGGCATTTTCAACCACTTGTACTCAATATTTTGATTTCTACACGCTGATTGACTTTGTTGGCTGCTTGTGACGTGTTGTTTTCGATTGGCAAACTTTTGCCATAACCTCTTGTTACCAACCGCCTTTTATCTATCCCTTTATTCGTCAAATAGTCCGCAACCGCTTGTGCACGATTTTTAGACAAGCGATAACTCAAACCTTCTTCAATAATTAAGTTGGTATGTCCACCAATTTCGACAATCATGTGCGGATTAGATGCCAATAAGTCATAAATAGCATCCAATGAGCTATAAGAATCCTTTTCAATTTCAGCAGAATTGGAAGCAAATTGAAGCTTTTCAATCTTAATAATCGTCCCTTCTTTCAATCTGTCGGGTGTGGCTGTTGTCACAGCAACAGGTGTGTTATAATTGACAGTCGTAGAAGAAAGGGCTTCGCCATCTTTGTTTGCAACTTTAACAATAAGGGTGTTTTCACCTTCATTGAGTCGAATATTCGCTCGAACAAGGCGTTTCGTTTTATCGAACTCAAACGACGACAACTCGCTACCATTGAAAAATACCGAAATTTGGTTTTTATCACTGATATTACCTGCCGTCGCGCGCAGTTCTACTGAGGGGTTCGTAACGGTTGTTTTATCAGTCGGTTTTACAATACTAACTGTTGGCGGTCTGGGTATTTCCACTGTTTGTTTCGGCGTGGGTTTTGTCGTATTGGTTTTGGACTTAGGCTCAACAACAGCAATTTTAGGCTCTTCTTTTGGCATTTCAGGCAGTAAATCAGATGCATTGTCCGCTAAAACATTGCCATTGTAAGGAAAAAGGGTCGGTACTTTGTAAAAAGCCTCAATCATAAAATAGTTATGTGTTGCCTTTGGCGTAAACTTCAATGTGAATTTCTGCCATGCAGCTGATGAAACAAGGTCTGTTTCCCCCATCATTTCTTCTTTGGCGCAATAACCGGAACCTGCCCAAACCCTCAAAATGGCAGGAGTAACATAGTTGACATCACGCCCTGTCGTCCGACTTTGGCTCATATAAATCTCTGAACGAGCCAAATAAATTGAAAAAGTATAAGTTATACCTTTCAATAAAGGCGATTTAAGCCGTTGCCCAGCAGCCTCCCATGTATTATTGTCGCGTGTCACCATGCCCAAATAGGTCGAGCCATGAAACGCATTTTTTGAAACTTTAAACTGTCCTGTTGGATTCACATCGGGCGGTGTTTCGCCTGCAAACCCGCAATCGAACCAGCCTGCGGGCTGATGACCTGCTTGTGGATAGTCTTCAAATGAAGGATTATCGAGCTTTATAACAACAGGTTTTTGTCCAAAGATGGGTATCTGCAGACTACTGCAAACAGCGAAAAGAGCGATAAAAAGTGTCTGTTTAACCATTTTCCAGTTACAAGTATTATGATTCAATATTCTCTTATTTATTGAGTAAAACGTTTTTTGATGGATAATATGATGAACTAAGATCAAAATAGTTTGAATGTGAGAATTCACCCCCTCAGTATTTTCCCCAATTCTAACATTCAAACGCTTGTAATTTCTTAAAAACGCTACGAAAACGCATTCAAACCCGTAATATCCATACCCGTAATGAGCAAATGAATGTCATGCGTTCCTTCATACGTCAAAACCGTTTCAAGGTTCATCATATGGCGCATAACAGGATATTCATTTGTGATACCCATGCCGCCATGAATCTGACGCGCTTCCCGGGCGATGACCAAAGCCATATTGACATTATTGCGTTTTGCCATACTTATTTGGGCGGGTGTCGCCTTGCCTTGATTTGCCAATGTGCCGAGTCGCCACGCCAAAAGTTGTGCTTTGGTGATTTCAGTAATCATTTCCGCCAATTTCTTTTGGGTCAATTGAAAACCACCGATGGGGCGACCAAATTGCTCACGTTCTTTTGAGTAACGCAAAGCAGAATCGTAACAATCCAAAGCCGCACCAATCGAACCCCATGCTATGCCATAGCGGGCTTTCGACAAACACATCAAAGGTCCTTTCAAACCTCTGACATTGGGCAGTACATTTTTCTTTGGCACACGCACGTCTTGAAAAACCAATTCGCCTGTTATGCTTGCGCGCAATGACCATTTACCATGAATTTCAGGCGCGGTGAAGCCTTCCATGCCTTTTTCAACGATTAAACCGATGATTTCACCTATTTCATTTTTTGCCCAAACAACGGCAATATCTGCAATGGGTGAATTGGTAATCCACATTTTTGCACCGTTTAATATATAGGCGTCGCCATCGTCAATGACATTTGTAATCATCCCATTCGGATTCGAGCCGTGGTCAGGTTCTGTCAAACCAAAACAACCGATGAACTCGCCACTGGCTAATTTCGGCAAATAATGACGTTTTTGCTCCTCCGAACCAAATTTATAAATAGGATACATAACCAATGAGCCTTGCACCGAAGCCATCGAACGAATGCCCGAATCGCCGCGCTCCAATTCCTGCATGATGATGCCGTAAGCAATTTCATCCATGCCACCGCCGCCATATTCCGCAGGAATCGAAGGACCAAACGCCCCAATTTCTGCCAAACCTTTGAATAAATGCGTCGGACACACTGCCCGATTCGAATAATCCTCAATTATTGGGCTGACTTCTTGTTTTACCCACGCTTGCACAGCTTCCCGTGCGAGTAAATGCTCTTCGTTCAATAAATCATCCACACCATAATAGTCGTGGTGTTGATAGCGGTCTTCACGTTGTGATTTTTTGATCGTGCCGTTAGAAATTGACATTGTTTTATAATTTTAGTTGCAATAATGCCCTGTAAGACGGGCTGGTTATATTTGGTAATTTCTGTACCGAGGTACAAATTTTGCTACAAAGTTACACCTTAAACGATAATTTCGACAATCCTGTTTACTTTTGTCATAATCTAATGCTTATTTCATTAAAAAATACTGAGGGGGTGTTGGATGAAAGGAAATTGGCTTTGTTTTTTGAAAAAAATAAATAGACGAGCCTAAAATAAGTAGCTCAACTCAAATAAACAGGAAAATACTGAGGGGGGTAAATGATTGATTTTCAACAAATAGCAACGTTGCGAAGGTTCGAACCTTCGCA
>JAYTMI010000189.1:0-2072 GCA_043728625.1 Saprospiraceae bacterium
TTGATTGAGCTAAGGCAATAACGGCTGTAATCTCGTTAAAATGCTCCTCGGGGGTTTTGCGGAGTTGGTGCGTGAGGTGATTCATCGAGCCTTTTGTCAACAAATTCATTACTTTAGCACCCGCTTCAAGCATCCAATTGATAGAGGATTCACCGTCAACGAAGGTCAAAACTTCTACTTTGTCTAAAAAACCATTGTCTTTTGCCCAATGTGTAATCTTTTTGACCGCGTCCAATTCCCCTTCCGACACGCGAGCTGAAGCGACTTCAATGCGGTCAACTTTTACTTCTTGAAGCAAAAGTTGAGCAATCGTTAGTTTTTCTGTAGCTGAAAACGACACGCCGCTGGTTTGTTCACCATCGCGGAGTGTCGTGTCCATGATTTCTATATATCGCTTACGCATTTTTTAAGAATTTTGAGTACACAGCATTCATTTTTCAAGTATAATTTTGATAAAAACGTGTAATTTTGTAAAAAAAATTAAAACGCATGGCACTCATAATTTCCGACCAATTTATTAAAGCCACACATAAAACAGAGGATGAACTCCGTTTAGATTTGGCGATTTTCTTTTACAGTGACTTGAAAATGCCCGCAGGTAAATGTGGTTCATTCGTCAATATGAGCCGCATGGAATTTTTAGAAGAACTTGGCAAACGCAAAATACCACATAATTATGAAGTCACTGACCTTAAAAACGATATAAAAACCCTTGAAATGCTTCAAATATGATTGTTTTAAGCGACACAACTGCCATCAGTGCTTTGACACGTATTGGATATTTGCATCTTTTAGAACAATTATTCCAAGAAGTCATTATACCTCAAAAGTATTTGATGAGCTTTCGGAACTATCCAGATTTGGTGTTGACATATCGCCCATCACACAGGCAAATTGGCTTAAAATATCTTCACCAAAACAGACTCCTTTATTGTCGCATCTACTCGATATTTTAGATGAAGGAGAAGCCCACGCCATTGCTTTAGCGATTGAGTTGAAATCTGACTTACTTATCATTGATGAATACGAAGGTCGGAAAATGGCAACACAATTAAAACTCCAAATCACTGGCGTAGGCGGTATTTTGGTACGTGCAAAACTTCGTTCTTTTATCCCCTCAGTAAAACTTCTACTTGACCTCATGCGCTCAAATGCGAATTTCTATCTAAGTGAAAAAGTCTATTCTGAAATTTTAAGACAAGCAAATGAATTAAGTTGACTTAAAAAGGTCTCGCCGCCGCAAACTCCGCTATCTCTTCTTTCATAGCTTGCAAATAGTCAATATCGTCATAACCATTTTGCATATTGTCTTTTTTGTAGCTGTTGATGTCAAAACTTTCGCTTTCGCCTGTGGCAACAATTGTAATTTTTTGCGCTGGCAAATCAATTGTCAACAGAGCTTTTGGGTCAGCTTCAATGGCTTTGAAGATTTTATCTAAAAAGTCAGCAGACACTTGAACAGGTAAAAGACCGATATTCAAAGAATTTCCCTTGAAAATATCTGCAAAAAAGCTCGAAACGACGCAACGGAAGCCGTAATCGTATATCGCCCAAGCGGCATGTTCACGGCTCGAACCGCTACCAAAATTTTTGCCACCAACAAGGATTTTACCACTGTAAATGTCATTGTTTAAGACAAAATCCTGTTTTGGTGAATTGTCGTTATTGTAACGCCAATCACGGAAAAGGTTGTCGCCGAAGCCGACACGTTCTGTTGCTTTCAAGAAACGTGCGGGAATGATTTGGTCAGTGTCCACATTTTCAATTGGGAGTGGCACTGCTGTATCTGTTAATATGGTGAATTTATCGTAAGCCATTTTTTCTTAATGGTGAATGGTGAATGTTAAATGGTGAATATGGTACTAACGTCGGCGAGGTTTGAAACCTCGCCGACGTTTTTTATACCCCCTCAGTATAAATAAGGAATTAAGTTAGTTCATCAAATCTCTTGGGTCAGTGACAACGCCTGTAACGGCTGCTGCTGCTGCGACAAGCGGACTTGCCAAAAGCGTCCGTGCGCCCGGACCTTGACGACCTTCAAAATTGCGATTAGAGGTACTAACAGCATATTT
>JAYTMI010000190.1:0-5412 GCA_043728625.1 Saprospiraceae bacterium
ACGAGCAATGAATAATGCCAAATAACAAAAGGCAAAGGTATTTTTGAAAAAAAAATCGCCTTTGCCTTTTGTCATTCACTCAATAATATTACTTTTGCACCTCAATTTTTAAAAGCAATTGAATCATGCCTAAAATTAAATCAAATTCGAGCGCGAAGAAGCGTTTTAAGGTGACTGGATCAGGTAAAATCAAGCGCGCAGGCGCATACCACCGTCACTTGATGCGCAAGAAATCCGCCACAGCAAAAAGCCGTACAGAAGGTACGACACTTGTTAGTGCTGTTGACACACCGAGAATAAAAACCCTTTTGGGTTTCGGTAGCAACCACTAATTCAATGATGAAGGATGAATGATAAATGATGAATTTGTTTACAAAAGCGTTATTATCATTGTTATTTTGTCAGATGTAAAATCTTTTTTTTAACGAGAAAACAGAACAAAAGTGTTCTTTTTTAGTGTATAAAATATAGTTTATAGAGGATAGTAAAAAAAACTATCCACTATCAATTATAAATTATCAACTAATTAAAACCTCTGTTTTGTACTAAAAATCTTAAAATATGCCTCGTTCAGTGAACTCGGTTGCGGCTCGTCAGAGACGCAAGAAAGTATTGAAGGCAGCTCGTGGTTACTTCGGCGCACGCTCGAAAGTTTTCACAGTTGCGAAAAACGCGGTTGACAAAGCTAATGGTTATGCTTATGTCGGTCGTAAATTGAAAAAACGTGCTTACCGCAGATTGTGGATTGCGCGTATCAACGCAGCGACTCGCCAGTTAGGTTTGAGTTACTCTGTTTTTATGCACAAAGTCAGCAAAGCTGGTATCGAACTGAATCGCAAAGTTTTAGCGGATTTGGCACTTAACAGCCCCGATGCGTTCAAAGCGCTTGTTGAAAAAGTAAAGTAAGACCATATCTGGTTTAACAAAAAAGAGGGAAATGGCGAAAGCTGTTTCCCTTTTTTGATATTTTGATATTTCATTTTGATGATTTTAGTACCATCAATCATTGATTTTTATCGACTACTTTCTTCGACTTTTGACCTACCTTTGCCCCTTTATAGGGCAGAGAAACGGTCGGGGAACTTTGAAAGTTCCCCGACCGTAGTATTCTCCGTTTTGAAACGGACACTTTCAAATAAACACTATTTCAAAAATTATATAAATAATTGATAATGAATGACTTGTAAAATTCATCATTCATCATTTATAACTCATCATTCATAAAAATGATTTCAACAGATATTCTCATCATAGGCGCAGGTCCAGTTGGCTTATTCGCTGTTTTTGAAGCGGGTTTGCTAAAACTGCGTTGCCATTTGGTTGATGCTTTGCCGCAAGTCGGTGGTCAATTGTCGGAAATCTATCCGAAAAAACCCATTTACGATATCCCGGGCTACCCCTCAGTATTAGCGGGTGAATTGGTCAAAAATTTGATGCAGCAAATCGAACCTTTCAAACCTTCTTTTACCTTGGGAGAACGGGCAGAAAGCATTGAAAAATCAGAAAACGGACATTTTAAACTCACAACTTCACGTGGTACGCAAATCACCGCACCTGTTATTTTCATCGCAGGTGGCTTAGGTTCGTTTGAACCACGCAAACCACCGATAGCGAACATCGCTCAATTTGAAGACAAAGGTGTTGAGTACATCGTTCGTGACCCTGAATTGTATCGTGGTAAAAAAGTTGTCGTGGCAGGTGGGGGTGATTCTGCCTTAGATTGGTCAATTTTTCTCTCTGAACTAACGAATGAATTAACTTTAATCCACAGACGTAGCGAGTTTAGAGGTGCTTTGGACAGCGTTGAAAAAGTCATGCACTTGCGCGATGTGGGTAAGATAAAAGTTGTAACGCAATCCGAAGTCATCGGTCTCAACGGCAATGGTGTACTCGATGAGGTCGTTATTAGGCATGATACTGAGGGGTTGATTCACAAAAAAACTGACCACTTTGTACCGCTTTTTGGACTTTCTCCTAAACTCGGTCCTATTGGCGATTGGGGTTTAGCGATTGATAAAAATGCCATCGAAGTCAATACGTTTGACTACGCGACAAGCGAAAAAGGCATTTTTGCCATCGGTGACATCAATACATATCCAGGTAAATTGAAATTGATATTGTGCGGCTTCCACGAAGCGACATTAGCCGTCCAATCTGCTTTCAAAATCATTTATCCCGATAAAAAGCTATCGTTTAAATACACCACCGTTACAGGTATTGATGGACTTTAGTGCTTAATGGTGAATAATTTAATGGTGAATGGTGAATAAACATGAATCCCTCTGAATTTCATAACAACGAAATTCAGAGGGATTCATGTTTATTCACCATTCAATCACGACACATAAATACGTACAGTTGTCGAAAAGCCGCTTGAAATGCTGTTTGAACCCAAAGCGCAGACCTCAAACTCATAGACATGACCTGATTCAAGATTGGTAAAAGTAAATTCACCTTTGTCGTTGTAGTCACCGTTTTGCCAAGCGGTTTCAGTCATTTTTTTGTGTCGGATGGCATAGTTGAGGGCATGGACAACGGTCTTCCAATTCAGTTTTGCCATGCCAGGTTTATTGTCAGTAGTTGTGACCGTTAAAACGGGAATATCTAAAGCCGTCACGGGTTCTTTTTCTGTTTTGGTGGTATTACGTACTTCAAAACCCGCATCGGTGATGATACGTGGATTGTTACCGTTGTCAGCAGTCAAATCTTCCAATCGCCGAGCGACTTTGACCAAATGTTTGAGTAAGATTTCTTTAAGATTTTTTCTATCCGCAATAAGCCCTGTATCGCGTCGAGAAGCGAGGGCGATGCCTGCAATAAACGCATCGTTTTTGACTCTGATGTCATCAATATACGATTTTAAGGTCGTGTATTGGGTGTCCGTGGACATCTTTTGATAGACCGTATTGGTGAAGGTGACCAATTTGTCATCGGGATATTGTTTGAAAGCGACTGATACAAAAATTTCCATTTGCTTGTGATTTTAAAATAATACAACAAAACCGTTGCATTTTTTTAGCATCAAAGAATATACCAAATATTAAATGCGTAAACACCTGACTATCTGTTTAAAACAAGGAAATAACGGAGGGAGTTGAAATTTAATTTCATTTTATATTTTATATACGAAATATTAATCTAAATGAATTTAAAAAATTTAAAAAAATAAAATATAATTTGGTTTTGTATTCTATTTTTTTCTATGAAATATTTTCAAGAAAAATGAATATTTTTTTTGTTCGTCGAATATTTTATAGAAAACCAGTCTTAGAATAGAAAAACCAAGACTTAATTTTAGAAAACTAAGCTTAGAATAGAAAAACCAAGACTTAATTTTGAAAACCAATCTTAGAATAGAAAAACCAAGACTTAATTTTGGAAAACCAATCTTAGAATAGAAAAACTAAAACTTAATTTTAGAAAACTAAGCTTAGAATAGAAAAACCAAGACTTAATTTTAGAAAACCAATCTTAGAATAGAAAAATCAAGACTTAATTTTAGAAAACCAATCTTAGAACAGAAAAACCAAAACTGATTTGAACGAAACCAAGATTCGTTTTGATATAATCAAACATAAAAAACGAAAAATTAAAAATATTATAAGTATATGATTGTCAAATCTTTAGCGAAATCAAAAAAATATTTTTTATTTTAATTTTAGTTAAAATTTATTTTTTGTTTGGCGATATAAGAATATCGAATATACCTTCGCCCAACAAATTTTGTATTACAAAACTTAAAAACCGATTTTTTTATGTTAGCTTCACGCTTCACGCTTCACGCTTCACGCTTCACGCTTCACGCTTTAACGCTTTAACGCCTATTTTATGTCTTACAAGTCTATTGTTTCATTTAGACATAAAAGCACAAGCAGTCAATAACCAAGTCCGAGATGTTGTTATGCCCTCGCCCAATGCGGCAAGTTTGGGTAAATACGGTGATATTCCTGTCAGTTATTATACAGGCGTACCCAATATTGGTATACCAATTCATACGCTTACTGAGGGGTCTATTAGTTTGCCGATTTCCTTGAGTTATCATGCAGGCGGTGTAAAGGTTGGTGAACCGAGTAGTTGGGTCGGTTTGGGGTGGTCATTGTCGGCTGGAGGGATGATTAGTCGTACTGTTCAAGGCAAACCTGATGAAAGAGCAGGCGGGTATTTTAGTACAGGAGCTAATTTAAAAGTTCAAAAAAATATATCTCATACTATAACGGTTAATGGCGTTCAACAATCTGCTGATTTTGACTGTATTGGTGGCGCTTTAAATACTTCTGATCCAACAGCCATTACGAATTCAGAAATAACAGGCGGTTTAAAAGATGGTGAACCAGATATATTCTCGTTTTCTATCGGTGGATATAGTGGCAAATTCTATATTGATGCGGGTACAATAGTTAATGGAAATCTTGTGAAAGGTACTGCGGTTCTCATTCCCAAACAAGATGTGAAAATTGATTATTATTACAACCCCACAAATTTGAGCGATAAGACTTTAGCAAAATTCACCGTTACGACACCTAATGGAATAAAATATGACTTTGGCAGTATTGATACTATTGGTACGGATGCTGACGACGCTATTGAATTGACGAATCTTAATAAAAGTGCCAATACACTTTCCTATGCAACAAGTTGGTATCTCAAACGCATAACTTCGGCTGATGGTGTTAATACCATTACTTTAAATTACACGCAAGAAGAATACAGCTATGGTTATAGACCTTCTGGTAATTCAAGCGGCTATCAATCAACAACTTCCAATAATTACTCTGAAAACCTTGTAGATGTCACTGGATACAGATTGAATTATATCCAAACATCAACTGAAAAAGTAACATTTGTGGCGGGTGCGAATAGAAAAGATTTGGATAAACATACGGTTACATTGGGCTATGCCAAACAGTTAGACAGAATAAAAACAGAAAACGGCACTTATTGCAAAGATTTCATTTTAGATCAATCTTACTTTTTAGACTATGTATCAAGTTCTGCTCTACAAGCAGGTGGATATAGAGATTATCGCTTGAGATTGAATAGTATTCAAGAAAAAGATTGTAATGCAACCATAACCATTCCTGCCCATACTTTTACTTATTATGGACAAACAGATACATCAACTTTTCTACCCAATCGGTTTTCTTCAGCTATTGACCACTGGGGCTATTACAATGGTGCAACATCAAATCCTAAAACGGGTTTTAATATACCACACACTATTCTAACACCTTATTCTAATAATGGCACATTAATAAGCCCTGATTTTGGCAGTTCAAATCGCGAGACTGATGAAGAAAAGATGAAATGGGGAACTATCAAACAGATGACTTACCCTACTGGCGGTAATACAATCTTTGATTTTGAGGCAAATACTTATTACGATACTGATGCAGCACTCCAATTAGTGCCTGA
>JAYTMI010000191.1:0-2233 GCA_043728625.1 Saprospiraceae bacterium
TGAAACTTAGAGACTTGATTTAATGGTGAATGGTGAATGTTTTGTAAATTCACCATTAAATTAACGCTTCTTTTTCTTTGGCTTCGGTTTTGAACGGGGCTTTTCGATGTGGTCAACCAATTCAAAATGTCGTTCAAAAACCCGTGTATTGTTTCTATCATCCGTCACCGTTATTTTCAACAAATGATCCCCCTCAGTATTTAATGGGTTTGGCAGGTCTTCAAACCGACAAAAAAGCAAATCATACTTGCCATCTAATTCCATCAAAATCCATTTGCCATCTATCTCCGCCCGATAACGCAGCGGACGACCTTCGACATTATCTCTAATTTTGAAGGACAAACGGCTCGTTTTTGCCATTTTCTCTCCAAAGTTCGATGGCGTAATCGTTGGGGGTATCTGGTCAACCTCTATTGAATAATTGCCAAACCGACTGTTTTTGGCTGTCAAAAAACCGGCATCGTCCCATTGACCACCACACGTATATGTACGCCCATCTTCCCGTGTGCAATAAGCTATAAATGCCTTACTGCGTAACGAATCAGGTAAATTTTGAGGTTTTAAGGCAATTTTAAAATCATAATGCACTGGCATTCCGACATCGTGAAGCTGATATGTCTGTGCATATTGCCCCCCCTCAGTATTCGTTACTCCAAATCGAGCATAAACATCTTCATAAAAACAGCCTTTTGGAAAATAGAACATTGCTCCATCATTTGGCTTTATGATACTCTCTTTTTCAAAAGGAAAAAGATAGGTATAAGGCTTTGATATTGGGGTGATTAGTTGCTGTTTTGCCCGAGCAACAAACGAAAATGTCGTTATATTGCCCGCAACATCAGAAGCGTTCAAGGTGATTCTTTTGCAACAAGAATCTGTTCCCGATGCCTGTTGCAGTGCTATAACACCATTGTTTTGCAACGAATCGTACATCGAAAGCATATCGCCACCTAAACGAAAAGCACGATGATAGAAAGTCCGACGGACATAGTGTTCATAATAATCAATATGTGCGTTTAGGTAGCGTGTTTCATCAAAACCGAATCTTTCTGCTTTGAAATGATACATAGACACGTTGTCAGATAGTAATTCTAAAGTAAAAATACCATTTTCACCCGAATTGCCGCCTTGCCTATCTGTCGCTTGCAAGGCAAAAGCCACATTTGGGGCAGCTACATCGAGCGTATCGCCTGCAATTGCGTATTGGTTTGCCGATTTTTTGATCGTATTAATATAACGTGTACCAATCACTTCTTTTTTATCATCTAAAAGATAAACTTTCAGACCTTCAAACTTCGGTGACACATCATCGGACACATCGAAACCAAACAAAAGAGGATTTACCGCTTTTTCAGATTGTGTCTCTCTAATTTCAAAATGCAAATGCTGCCCAAATGAATGACCCCGATTGCCCATTGTCGCTATTTGCTGCCCTTTTCGAATCGGTAAATCGGTTGGTAATAAAGCTAAGTCTTGTTCAAAACTTTCCGCTTCGTATTGTTTTTTTCTCAAAAAAGTCAAAATATCACTTGAAAAAGAGTTTAAATGACCATAAACCGTCGTAAAACCATTAGGATGAGCAATATAAACCGATTGCCCATAACCCCCTTCCTGTGTCCGAATACGCACCACATAACCATCGGCGGCTGCAAAAATGGGTTCATTGCCGCTACGCGTCGGCGTAATATCAATACCTGAATGAAAATGATTGGCACGCAACTCGCCAAAAGTACCGCTCAACACCAAACTACCTCTAACAGGCGAGGCAAAATACCCTTTCGGATACTGAGGTGGGGCAAAAGCAGAGGTCTCCGTTAGTTTCGGACTATAAAAAGAGGTGAAAAGTAAAATGGAAAAAATAAAAAAAATGTGTTTCATATCAGGGAATAATAAATAATGAAAGAACAATAACTTAAGTCGAAGTGATTAATAGACAAAGGTAAGATATTCAGCATTGAAAAAGAAAAACGACATGTCATTATTGTCCTCATCTCATTCACGACTATCCTTTTTTAGTGCTTTATCTGTATTTTTGAAAAAAAAAAGAAAAAAAATATTGTCGCACTCGTTTTTTTCAATACGTTTGTGGCGTTAAATATAAAAATAACGCTGTTGTGCTGAAAAGACTCGCCGCCATATCATTCCTGCTTCTGTTGCTGTTCAATGCGTTCGGCTACTATTTGCTGTTCGGTTATGAGCAAGCACAAGCCCGTCGGCAAGCCGTTCAAAGCAT
>JAYTMI010000192.1:0-3213 GCA_043728625.1 Saprospiraceae bacterium
CCGTGGTATGCGTTATGTTTCGCTTGATGAATTGTTTTCGCAAAGCGATGTTTTGACTTTGAATGCTTCATTAAGTCGTGAAAATCAAGGACTTATTAATTTAAATAATTTGAAAAAGATGAAATCTACCGCTTTGCTTATCAATACAGCACGCGGCGGTTTTATCATTGAAAAAGACTTGAAAGAGGCATTAGAAACGGGTATCATTGCAGGCGCGGGGCTTGATGTGCTGCCCACAGAGCCGCCTACTGAGGGGTCTGTTTTATTTGGTGTGAAAAACTGTTTGATAACGCCACACAATGCATGGGCTGCGACAGAAGCACGGCAGCGATTGATGCGCCTTGCGGAGGAGAATGTCAGTGCATTTTTGAAAGGGAAGCCTAAGAATGTGGTGAATATGGAACACAAATGACACAGATTCGACTGATTTGCGCTGATTTAGATTCTTACAGAATGACAAAAATCTGTTTATATCAGGCGAATCGGTGTCATCCGTGTTCCATATTGATACTATTCCACCAAAATCATCGCCCCAATCGGCGGTACAATGATTTCATCGCCTTTAAAATCACGTTTACTTTCCCTATCTATATTGTCACCATCGAGGATGATGCGCCATTTTCCCGCAGGAATTTTAAAACGCCCCCCCTCAGTATTACCGTTCAAAATGACCAAAATACGGTGCCATTTGTCGCCAACTGCCTTACCATCGAGTGAGTACATGATGACATTGGGTGTTTTAACAAAAACTTTGCTGTCAAAAGATAAAGGCTCGATGAACTGTAAATGTTTCTGAATATCAGCCGTATTGGTCATGCGAAATGCGGGGTGCGCCTTACGCATAGCAATCAAGTTTTTATAGAAATTGAAGACTTTTATGTATTTTGCCTTACGTGACCAGTCAATTTCATTGATTTCGTCGGGTTTGTCGAATGAGTTTTCCTCACCATTTTTTGTTCTCAAAAACTCCATGCCCGCATGAATGAACGGAATGCCTTGCGAAGTCAATATGGTTGCAATGGCTAATTTGTCCATTTTTATACGGTCACTTTCGGGTGCATTGGGATTAGAGTTCAAAAGCCTATCCCAAAGCGTATGATTGTCGTGACATTCGGCATAATTGACGCAATGGTCAGGCTCACCAGCCCATGGTTCTTTGCTCCAACGAGCTTTGTCGTAAGCGACTTGTGGGTGTTTTGTGGCAGCGACAATGCCGAGTTTCATTGTCTCTTCCATATCTGGACGACCACTCACAAAACCTTTGTCTTTTGCCTCAAAAACCCAACCTTTCAAGCCATCGCGCATGTCGTCAGAAAAAGCAGCGATGCGGTCAAATTGGCTTGCTAATTGCTTAACAGCACGTTTTTTAGGAGCTAAAGGCGAATCACCCGCGTTCCAACCTTCACCATAAAGCAAAATATCGGGCTTGATGTCGTGCAAAGATTTAGAAATGAGGTTCATCGTTTCGATGTCATGAATACCCATCAAATCGAAGCGAAACCCGTCAATATGGTACTCTTTGACCCAATGTTCAAGGCTTTCGAGCATAAATTTACGCATCATCGGACGGTCACTCGCTGTTTCGTTGCCACAAGCAGAGGCATTTGACCACTTACCATCTGCTGTTTGGCGATGATAATAATTGGGTACGATTTGATGAAAATACGACTCTTCGCCAAACATCGTGTGGTTGTAAACAACGTCCATGACTACCCGCAAACCCGCTTTGTGCATCGCTTGCACCATTTCCTTAAATTCGAGAATTCTTACTGAAGGGTCTGCGGGGTTCGTCGAATACGAGCCTTCTGGTACGTTGTAATTCAATGGATCGTAGCCCCAATTGTACTTTTTGTAGTTTGGGTCGCCAATTTTAGATTCATCAACAGTGTAAAAATCATAGCTGGGAAGAAGATGAACGTGTGTTACGCCTAACTCCTTGATATGGCTCAATCCTGTTTTGATTTTTTGCCCCCCCTCAGTATAAGTTGTCTTTTTTTCAGCCAAACCGATGAATTTTCCTTTGTTTTTGATACCTGAATTGGTAGCAATAGAGGCATCACGGACGTGTAATTCGTATAAAACAGCGTCTGTGGCGTGCTTAAAATCGGGACTTTTGTCGTTATTCCAGCCTTTGGGACTTGCCACGTCGAGATCAACAACGGCAGCACGTAAGCCATTTGTGCCAACGGCTTTGGCGTAAATATCAACGGCTTCTTTCATTGTTTTACCATTAGTTGTGGTCATTTGAACGGTGTAAAATTGTCCTGCACGGTTACCTTCTGCGCGGTGCGCCCATGTGCCTTTGTCGCTTTTCGTCATTTTGACGGTTTCTATTAAATCGGCATTATTGGTTGTTGGCGTACCATTTTTATAAAAACGAAGCGTGACTTCTTGGGCGACAGGTGACCATATTTTTATGTCTGCATACTGAGGGGTGTAAGTCAAACCTAAATCAGAGCCTTCGTAGGTCGGTAGGTCTGCCCACCAATTGTTTTGAGCCTTCATCGTTGAGATTAAAAGTAGAATAAATAAGGTTGATGTGGTAATCCATTTCATTTTATATTATTGTTTAGATTAAATTTGAAAGTATGAAACTACGACGACTCGTTCTTATTTTCCAAAAAAACAAAGATTTTGGTTAAATTTTCTTTTTTATAAACCCATCAAAACCTCCGTCAAAGCCTTGATATCCGCTGCATCATTATAAATATTAGGTGCAATGCGGACAAAATCACCTCGCACCGATACATGAATTTTACGCTCATTCAAAGCAGTTTGTAGTTTTTCGACAGACACAGAGGAAGGCATTTGAATACCGAACAAATGCCCGCCACGATGTGCTTCCTCTTCGACCCAAAAGCCGTGTTGTTGCCATTGTTTTATGGCATCACGCGTCAGGTTGAGACAGTAGTTTTGTATGTTTTCGATGCCCCAATCGAGGAGTTGTTGCAGTGCGACAATGCCCATTGGAACGTTAATAAAATTGCTTTTTTCGCCCATATCGTAGCGAATACTGAGGGGGGCATATTCGTCTTGATAGTCAATGAGGCGGCGGAAATCTTCGGCATTTTTGCGCGCCATCCAGTTTTCTTCAATTGGTTTGCCGTTGTCAAAATACTCGGAATAATAGGCATAACCCAAAGTGTAAGGTCCCATCAACCACTTGTAGCCCCCACAAATGAGGGCATCAATACCCATGTCGAGAACATCAAT
>JAYTMI010000193.1:0-7572 GCA_043728625.1 Saprospiraceae bacterium
AACCAATAACGATTTACCAATCAAACGCCTGTTTCAAATCTTCAATCAACCATTCGGGCTCTTCTAAACCGATGTAAAAACGGTAAAAATTGAAGGGTAATGAAGGATTTGACTTACCTTCAACGCCGTACAAAGAGCATATTGGGAAAACCAAGGATTCATGCCCGCCCCACGAGACCGCAAAGACAAAACGTTTCAAACGATAGAAAAATGCTTCGGCTTCTTCGATGGTTTCGGCGGTCGTTTCTATCGAAAATAAGCCGCCACAGCCTGACATTTGCTTTTTTGCCAATTCATACTGAGGGGAGTCTTCGAGAAATGGATAATAGATTTTTTTGACTTTTGGGTGCGTTTTTAACCATTCTATCACCTTTTTAGCACTTTCATCTGACCTGTTTATACGTAAAGGCAGTGTGCGTAAACCTCTGATGATGAGATTGGCATCGTGCGGGCTGATGATGGCACCGAGACACATTTGCTCATTGTCGAATATTTTTTGAACCATCTTCAATGTAGAACAGACGACTCCCGCCACTACATCAGAATGTCCATTCAGATATTTTGTTGCCGAATGAACGACGATATCTATCCCATACTCAATCGGTCTTTGAAAAATGGGCGAACTATAAGAGTTATCAATAATTGAAACCAGTCCATGCCGCTTGCAAATATCGGCACATGCTGCCAAGTCTTGCAGTTCAAAAGTCTGTGAATTTGGGGTTTCGAGAAACATAACTCTGGTATTTGGTTGGATGGCTTTTTCGAAATTAGCCGCATCTTTTCCATCAACAAAAGTCGTTGTTACGCCAAAACGGGTTAAAAATCGAGTTAACAACACATTTGTCCAGGAATAAGGCGATTTGACGCATACAATATGGTCTCCAGCATTGACATTGGCAATAACCGCCGCCGCCACCGCTGCCGTACCACTCGCAAAAACAAGGGCTTCTTCGGCGGACTCCAAAGCCGCTATTTTTTGGCGCAATATTTTGACTGTAGGGTTGTTGCCTCTTGTATAAATCGTCCCACTCAATTCATTGCTAAGTCTTTGACGGAAATCATCTAAGTCCGTGAAGGCAAAATTTGACGTTTGAATGACGGGTGTTGAGACGGCATTAAAATAGTTTTCTCGGTCTTCTCCGTGTTGATAAAGGATTTCTGATATGTGCATATTCATGAATTTTTCGCCAAGATACTGAGGGGTAACAACTTGATGGTTATTTTTTCAAAAAACGTTGTAAAAGTTATACTCAAGTTAATTTTAGGCAAAATTACAATATTTGACATCGTGATTCGTTCTACGAGTTCAAATTAACACAACAATAATTTATTCATATTTTTAAACTTAATTTTTTAATGAAAAAACTATTTTTCGCAATTTGCTCATGTTTTATCCTTGCTGCTGTTTCTTGTAATAAAGATGCAAAGACACAAGCTACTTTAGAATTACGTCTCACTGATGGACCGGCTATGTTTGAAGAGGTTAATATTGATGTTCAAGGTGCAGAGGTTCACGTAAACAAAGATACAGCAAGTAGTAGCGGTTGGCAGCCACTGACTATTACTAAGGGTATTTACAATATTTTGAAATTGAACAACGGCATTGATACCGTTTTAGGTTCAACTAAATTGCCTTTGGGCGATATTTCAGAGATTCGTTTAATTCTTGGAGATAATAACACAATCAAAGTTGATGGTAAAGTTTTGCCATTGGTTATTCCAAGCAGTGACAAATCGGGTTTGAAATTAAAATTTGAGAAAAAACTATTGGCAGGCATTTCTTACAAAGTTCTTATGGATTTTGACGCCGCTAAATCCGTCAAAGAAGTCAAAAAAGGCAGTGAATACAAAATGAAACCTGTCATTCGACTTATCACAGAAGCCAATAATGGTAGTATTCGAGGCGAAATTGGTACAACAACTTGCAAAACAATTGTTTACGCCATCAATGGTACGGATACTTTGACTTCAACTTATCCTTCATCCACAAACCGTTTTGTGCTTCAAGGGCTTGCTGCTGGCACATATAAAGTTTCTGTAGCCGCAGAAGGTACAAGTTGTACGGGTAAAACGATGGACAATGTGAAAGTTGAAGTGGGCAAAGTCACCGAAGTCGGTAAAATTCAATTGTAGGCGATATCTTTCTTAATTGACGGGGTTAATTCTCCACATTGCCCCGTCAATTATTTCCGTTTTCAATGAAAAAATCTGTAAACAGATATTTTGACACTATACAATAAAACGCTTCCTTTTCCTACATGATTTAACATCTACTTCCGATTTCAACTTTTTTTATAATCACTTGACATGCAAAACGTGTCAACACCGTAGGTCATTCCACATAAACATTTAAGGCATCACCTGACGACCGATTTAACATTTTTTACTTTACCCAAGACCGATTCCGACTCAAAGCAAAGGAAAAGCGGCATCAATGATTGGTGTCGCTTTCCTCATTTTTCAACTCGATTGACAATAAAATCGCAAATCCAAAACCATTTGGACTAAGCTCAGAACGACATATTTAGTATCTCTTTCCATTCACATCAAAAATGATGATAATTTAAGAAATATAACCAAGTTGGGGTCTATACAAGACTAAATTGCTCATGTTGGGTAAAATATTCTACAAATTATCCTAAAATAGTTAGGTACAATTTTTTTGTTAATCAAGCTAGATACTAAAATATAGCTTGTGAAATAAACACACCACAATTGGCTTGAACAACTTTACAAAAGCTATTTCAGGACAAAAAATTTCACAATTCGATATCCAAATTGTAAATTTTAAAAACAAATAACATGAATAAAACACGACACTCTTTTGCCTCTTCTTCTATTTTTTCCTCTTCGTAAAACACTATTCAAATTACAAATCGCAAAATGGCAATTGATGATGCCAGTCATTTTACCCCCTCAGTATTTTTTCGTTTTAGCAAATAAATTAAAATAAAACCATTTATATATAATTTGTTGTCAATAACTTATAGAACTCCACCTATGCTTCATTCGTTCATTTTACAAAATCATCAACAAAATCATCAACAAAATGCAAAATTGTTCCTTTATTAAAATCGTGTTCACCTTTTTTAGCATGGTAATGGTTAGTAATGAACTACTTGCCCAGTCCATCTTTGAGAAAGATGCTGCAACACTCATTAACGAACACTTCCAAAAGAGTGGTCATTTAAACAAAAACATGCAATATCAACTAAATGACGATGTGCATGATGAATCTGCTGGCATCCGCCATATTTATGCTCAACAACAAGTCAACGGAATTTTCGTGAAAGATGCCTTGTTGGGTTTGCATATCAGCCAAGTATATGGCGCTGTTTCACCCTCTGACCAGTTTTCTGAACCTAAGGTCAATTCAGCTCAGCCAACAATCACAGCAGAAAAAGCTGTTTTGATCGTATTAGAGTCACTTGGCATACCGCAAAACGGTAATCTAACAATAAAAGAACCCACTCATGGGCTTGACCAACAGACCGTTTTTGATAAAAGCACCTTAGCTGCCGACCAAATCAAAGCGCGCTTGATGTATCATAAAGGCTTAAAAGAAGGTCAAACTTTAAAGCTCACTTGGGAAACTCAAATTTATACACGTGACCGCCAGCATTATTGGCTTTGTTACACCGATGCACTTAACGGAAACATTTTAGAAAAACAAGATTTAGTACTGAAATGTAATTTTGGTGGCGTGGAAACGGATGGCTCGCCCGAAGAGCTGAAGCAATTAGAAAAAGAACATCATGCACTCCACTTAGCGACCGCTGCACGTACAGAGGCTTATATTGCCCAACAAGAATTACGTAAATTGGATAGATTTGATGTACCACCTGCCAATAAAAATATATTTTCAGCTTCCGCAACAATGTTACCACCTGCAAATACTTATCTCGTTCTTGCTCAACCTGCAGAAGTACCTTCAGACAACACAGCAACAAACACACAAACTAATGTAACAACTTCTGGTGATGCCACTGCTTCACCTTACGGATGGACTAGTGATGATGGTGCAACAGATTACGCTTATACGAGAGGAAACAACGTGTGGGCTTTCTATGATCCAAGCCCGGGACCTTTGGGCGGTGTGCCGAGTCCAGCACCTAATTATTCAGCACAGGCTTCAAATGTTCCTCCTGTTGCGCCTTATACGTACAATTATCCTTGGGATTTGACGCAAGAACCTGAATATTCAACAGCCAGTGCAACAAATCAATTTCCTAATCGGAATGCAGCTACGGTTAACTTATTCTATTGGAATAACTTGATGCACGATGTTTTCTATCCTTTTGGTTTTAACGAAAAGGGACGAAATTTTCAAACAACCAACATTTTTAGTGGCACTAACAGAGGTGGTGTCGGAAATGATGGTGTTTTGGCGCAATCGCAGGATGGCGGTGGCACCAATAATGCTAACTTTTTAACCTTAACGGATGGTACACCAGGTCAAATGCAAATGTATTTATGGACTGCGTCCGTCTTAGATAATTTAGTTCAAATTAGTACGGTCACAGGCGGAGCTACGCCTCCTCCTTCAGCAGGAACCAAATATCCATCCTTACAAGGGGCTTTATATTTAGCTGCCAACGAATCGAACGTTGCATTTAATCTCGATATCTACGCACGTCCAGTTCTGAATAAGGATTTTATTGTTGTCCAAAAAAATGCAGCGGCTTCAGTGGGCACTTCTACTGAGGGGTGTGGTGCCAGTATGGGTGTTGGTTTAGCGCCTGCCAATAACGTTTTGGGTAAAATAGTCTTGATTGATAGAGGCAGTTGTTCCTTTGTCGAAAAAGTGCATGGTGCTCAATTAGGCGGTGCTGCAGGTGTCATCGTAATGAACAATGATGCTGCAAACCCTAATGCAGTGCTTGCTATGGGTGGTTCTGATGCCACTATTAACACTATCACTATTCCTGCGGTCATGGTTTCCTATAATAAAGGTCTCGAATTAAAGGCTGCTTTGGGTTCTGGAGCGATAATCGTTGGTTCGCTTAAGCGCGATTCACCCAAAATACCTAAAAAAGATGGTGATTTTGACAATGGCATCATTGCGCATGAGTATGGTCATGGTATTTCATCACGTACTTCGCCACAAACTGCATCTGGTGGTTCTCTTTCAGGCAATGAGCAAGGTGGTGAAGGTTGGAGTGATTTCTGGGCTTTATATATGACAACTCGTAGCAATGATTTAGGGAGTGTTACTACTCAACATCCAAACGGTGTGTTGCCTGACCGTGGCATTGGTACATATGTATTTTATCAAAATTACGATGGTTTGGGTATTCGTCCACGTAAATACAGCATCAATACTAGTGTCAATGAGTTCGTTTTTGCGGGTACTTCTAAAGGGCTTTCTGACCCTTCACTGACCATTCCGCACGGTATTGGTTTTGTATGGTGCACAATGCTTTATGAATTATTGCAAGAAATGATTGACCAATATCCGATTAATGACAACATTTATTATTCACCAAACAATGTAGCTGCTTTAGCCAGTGCTGGTGGCAACAACGTTGCTAATAAATTGATATTAGAAGGCATTCGTCTCCAACCTGCATCACCGACTTTTATCCAACAACGTGATGGCATCTTAAAGGCTGATACTTTGTTATATGGAGGTATTCACAGTTGCCGTATTTGGCGTGCTTTTGCGAAACGTGGCTTAGGATACGATGCAACAGATGCCACAAATGCACTCGGAAATGAAACAAATGGTTATCAATTACCCCCTGCATGTGATCCAAACGTCGTTGTTTTCAATGTCAAAGTAACGGCTCCGGACACTCTGAAAAATGCTACAAACCTACAATACACGATTAAAGTGACCAATACCGCTTCTGCCGCGACTAATGTAACCATTACCAATCCGATACCAGCAAATTCAGCTTTCCAGTCTGCAAGTGACGGTGGAGGCGTGTCTGGTTCAAATGTCGTTTGGTCAGGTGTCTCCGTGCCAGCAGGACAAACGGTCACACGTACAGTCACATTTTCGGTCAATAAACCAACAGCTTCGACGCTTTATTTCTTTGATGACCAAGAGCTTGGAACGGCTAAATGGGCAACCTCCTCAGTCAATCCTTTATATCCTTGGACTCAAATATCAGGTTCAGCTTATACAGGTACGACATCGTGGTTCGTGCCTGACCCAGATGGCTTGTCAGACGCAGGTTTAGCCACTGCCGCACCCGTTGCATTGCCTAATATGAATGGCTTAAAACTTTATTTTAATCACATGTATGGGACAGAAATAACTTTTGATGGTGGAACCTTGGAAACTGCTCCTTCTGCAGTAGGACCTTGGACGACAGTTCCGCAAAGTAGTTTTGAATCAAACGGGTATCCTTCCGATGCCACAGTTGCAGCGGCTGATAACCCTTTGATGTACACCAGTTCTAACAACGGATCTTGTTTTGGCGGTAGTTCTGGAAATTTCATTGAGTCTGTGGTCAACCTCGATGCCTTTAAAAACACGAGCACCTATTTCCGATTCCGTTTCATGTCTGATATTCTTTCTCCAGCTGTCGGTTGGAATGTTGATAATGTCTATGTCGTGTCTAATCCAATTTTTGTGAACAATACAGTGAGCGTAAGTTCTGGTGTCTTTACAAAAACAGGCACTGCGACAACATTAATCACGGTCAATAATACTATTGTGCCAGTAACTTTAACTCAACTTTCAGCTAAGGGACAGCCCGACAAAACCATCCATATCAATTGGGAAACAGCGACTGAAAGCAATAGCAAAGGCTTCTACTTAGAACGAAGAGACGAAAATGAAAAAGTCTTTGTACCCATCACTTTTGTCGAGTCTAAAGGCAATAATGGCAGTGTTTATCAATATATTGACCAACGCGTTGAAATAGGAAAAACCTACTATTATCAACTCCGTCAAGTTGATTTCGATGGAAAAGAAACAGTATCCAAAATTGTATCTGCTCGTTTGGATGGCAAAGGTGCCGGCATAAAATTCAATAACCCTGTTGATAACTTATTGAATATCAACCTGACAAATATTACAGACAAAGACTCTGAAATCCGCGTTCTCGGTATTGATGGTCGTTTGGTTTACTCTGTTGGGGTCACGTCTCTCGATGCGCAAACACTTCGGATCAATGTCTCAAATTGGTCAAAAGGGCTATACATTGTCCAACTCAAAACAGGCGGCGTTAGTATTGTCAACAAATTAAGTGTTCAATAACATTAGCTTATTTAGTTTAGAAAATCCGAGTTAGTTAATATTGTTGGTAAGACTACTTGTAAAATCTCATATATCGCAATCACCATTGTTGAAGGAGATTTTGCAGGTAGTTTTTTTATTAATTATTTAGTTTAAATAAATAGTTAAACTAAACATGAATCATCCCGAATTTTCTAACAAAATAAATTATCAATTGAAAAGCGTCAAATATCCCAATTCCGAAGGAATTAAATATGAATAACCGTAGATGAAATCTACGGAACAAAAGCCAAGTGGGTCGGCCAAGTTGGTCTCAACTCTGAAAGAGTTGAATATTTATGGTCAAAATAACGATATATTCAACCCTTTCAGGGTTATTAGAG
>JAYTMI010000194.1:0-2082 GCA_043728625.1 Saprospiraceae bacterium
GAGATGGTCATTTGAGCCATCATAGTGGTTGTGCAGAAGAGTAAACCTACGACTGCTAGTAGGCTTTGGATTAATTTTTTCATACAAAAAGAGTTTGAGTTAAAATTATTAATAAAAATTATTTGATTAAAGTCAAAAGAATATTTCGTTAGATTTAGATCGTCACACGTTACGGATACACTCAAATTATCCGACCTTAAATACCCCCCTCAGTAAAAGTTGTCATGGATAGATTAAGTTTTACTTCTTTCCTTAGATAAGCTATTAAACTTAATAGACATCAAGATTTGTTGTTTTTAAACAATAATGTAGTAGAAATATCAAGTTGGCGTTTGTTGTGTGAAAATGCTGTATTTTGTTATTATCTAAACTAAATAGCTATTCAACAATGCAAAATTAAACCTTAATGCGAATATTCGCTAAGTTTTGTATTAAATTTATAAATTAGTGCTTAAATATTTGGTTGTTCAAAGTGTTAAGACATTAAAATTATTGCATAGCTGTGTTTATCGTACTTTAATTTTGCGTATGCACAAATGTTTTGAAATGAAAAATAGGGCAACTGAAATCGACTGTTCAATTTCAGTTGCCCTATTTTTATTCACCCTTCATCTTTCAACATTAATTTGTCCTGTTTTTCACCCTCGGTCTAATGATGAGGCGCAAAGCTTGGTCATAAGTCACATAACTCCATACCCAATTAATGAAAACAAATACTTTGTTTTTGACACCAATCAAAGAAGATAAATGAACGAAAAGCCAAACAAACCAAGCAAATACGCCTTGAAAACGCCAAAAAGGAAGGTCAACAACGGCTTTGTGCCGACCAATTGTTGCCATTGAACCCAAGTCACGATAACGAAACGTTTTTATCCTCTCTCCTTTTGCAGTCGCTTTGAAATTAGCCGCCACTCGTTTTGCCATTTGTATTGCTACTTGGGCAACTTGTGGATGCCCCTCAGTATATTTCTCATCAGTCATATAAGCAATGTCACCAATCGCATACATATTATCTGAATTTTCGACTTGACAGAAAGAATTGACTTTCAAACGTTTACCGCGTACAAACGTTTCGGCAGGCAGTCCTTTGACGGGGTTGCCGACGATACCCGCCGCCCAAATCACTTTTTTAGCTTTCAGTACAGCCCCACTTTTCAACGTTACTGTTTCACCATCATAATCACTGACATAATCGCCAAACATGATTTTTACACCTAATTTTTCAAGAAAAACTTTTGCTTTGGCACTGGCATTGGTACTCATGGTATTCAAAACGCGGTCGTCACCTTGCACCAAAATAATGTCCATTTGACGATAATTGAGTTCCTTGTATTCCTTGGGTAGAATATTTTCACGCATTTCAGCCAATGAACCAGCAACTTCTACACCTGTCGGACCACCACCAACGATGATTACATCCATGAGTTCATCGCGTTCTGCGAGGTCTTCAGTCAACAAAGCGGCTTCGTAATCCTCCAAAATAGCATTGCGTAAGTACAAAGCCTCACTCACTGATTTCATGGGTATGACATTGTCAATCAAGCGTTGATTGCCGAAGAAATTGGTGTCTGCACCGACTGAAATGACTAAATAATCGTATTTTAACCGTCCTTTATCGGTCATAATATAGTTTTCAGAAGGAAAAACCTCTTGCATTTCAACGACTCTGAAGAGCACGTTATCCGCTTTTTGGAAGGCTTTGCGAAAAGGAAAAACAATGTTTGATGGCTCAATACCCGCCATCGCCACTTGATAAAAAAGCGGTTGGAATTGGTGATAGTTGTTTTTATCCACCAAAACCACTTGATAAACCGTATTGGCAAGTTTAGATGCTAAGGTCAAACCCGCAAAGCCACCACCGATGATGACAATGCGTTTATAACCCGCGTCTGGAATATTTAAAGGCATATTTTTCGTTTTTTAAGGAACAATAAGAAAAGTAAGGTGCAAATTCACCATTCACCATTCACCATTCACCATTCACCATTCACCATTCACCATTACTTAATTGTCTTTGTCCCATTTCTTTAATTCTGCGGCAGCCTTAGGGACAAGTTGGAATTTCAAACTTCGAACATCAAC
>JAYTMI010000195.1:0-8667 GCA_043728625.1 Saprospiraceae bacterium
TGGATGAGTTTCATTTCGTCTGAAAACTTTGTGATATTCATCTCAAAGATTTTATCGAAGCCTGATTTTTTGTGGTCACTCACTTCTGCCGCCTTTCCGATGAGTTGATACTGAGGGGTCGGTTTGAAAGTCAAAGCGGTGGGGACAGGACCATCGCCAACGAGGAATTGCGAATAAATGAACCAACCTTTGTCCAATTTGGCAGTAGCGATGAGGTCATATTCCGTATCACTGATTTTTTTCGATTCAAACGACCATTTTACAGGGTTGAGAATTTGGGCATTATTAACGCCAATAATGAATAAAAATGCGAAGATTGTACTGAAAATTTTTTTCATCTGTTGAAATTGATATGGTCAGAATATATGAATATGTTAGGAGATGCAAAGCTACAATTAGAAAGCTGAAATGCAAAAGGCAGTTAATCGAATATCCGACTAACTGCCTCTTGAACGCCCTGAATAAAGAAAAGTTTTATCACTTATTGAGCGGTACATCGAAATTTACCTTTTCAGGGGGCATACACATCTGTCCATTACAAGTCATAAATTCCAATTTACCTTTGACAGAATACGTATTGCCTACAATTTTGACCTTTTGCACAAATTGGGTTTTGCCTTCCAATTTGATGACAGTCATGTTAAAGTTAGCGTCAAATGCTTCTTTTTTCAGACCAATTTCCAAAGGTTTACCGTCAAGTATGATATTTGGATTGTGTTCAAAATCAATTTTGGTTGGCACAGGACCTTTTTTAGGCATTTCCTGAGAATAAACGTACCAACCTTCGTCAATACTGGCTGTCAAAGTTATTTGAAATTCTGTACTTGACAGTTTAGTAGCAGTAAAAGACCAATTTACAGGCTCTGCCATTTGAGCTTTAATGGAAAAAGAAAAAAGTAGTGTGATGATGATTGTGGGAATCGCTTTTAGCATATTAATATTAATTTTCTTAATGTGTCCTATCGTTGAATTTAATGACTGTGGTGTTGCAAAAAAAAAGTATTTTAGAATTATTGTTTTACGATTTTTAAAAACGGTTTAATGCGAAATTTTAAAAATGAGTAAAAACAGTATTAAAGAAACGCAAACAGTTTCTTTAGAATAAAATAAGGGAATTATATAAATTTTAAAATTAAATTCTGAAAGCTTGGGTGAGATTACAAAGCTATGTAAAATGAGCTTATTTGTACATCGCTTGCTTTGTTGTTGCCACAAATGTCTAAAAATCTTTTTAAAACTCCACTACATGAAGCAAATTTTATTTTTTTTAAATAAAAACGAGAAAAATTGAATTAAATGAAACGTTAAATCATTCTGTTAACGGTCTTTCCATCGTTTTACTTCAAGATAGATTGTTTGTGCGGGCTTAGAAAAAGCAAATTTTGTTTCGTCGAAGGTCGGTCGTCTCCACTTGACATTGAAATTATTCGACATCGCATAAGGCTCTACTGGAACACCCATATAGTTTTTGTCAAGCTCGTGATTGTCATTAATATCGTGATAGCAAGTGACTGCATAGTAAGCATTGGGCATATTAAAGTCAAAACGGAGAGTTTTGTTATTGGCAACGGGTTTGTTTTGTGTAAAAGCATAACTTTTTTTCTCCAAAAACTTATCCTGAGAATTGTAGATAGCCACTCTTATTGAGCCAGAGGGCGTATCTATGCCACTAATAAAGATGGATAAAATACCATTGCTTTTGTTAGGAAGAGTAAAGCCGAGTAAAAAAAAGGAAAGGAAAGCGCAGAATAATTTTTTAATAAAAGTGCTTGTCATGGCTAAATATTGTTTTTGAACGATTCTAAGTATCTTTTAAATAGGTTTATTGCTTTGAGTGTAGCAAAACGTTAAAGATGCCCTTATCATTTTATATTTTTGCAAAAACTTTTGTTAAATGACATTTGAAGTACCTTTTACCCTAATAAATAAAAAAGCGAAAGACTTGTTTTCATATCATCATGAAAACAAGTCTTTCGCTTTTTTACTGAGGGGGAGCTGATGTGTTGGGATATTCTAATATATCGGCATTTACATTTCTGCTTCGCCATTAAGCTCACGCTCAATTTCTTCCATCAAAACAAACTCTTTACTTTCTTCAATAGTCGGAATAATGGTTAGAAAACCATCCAATTTTGCTATTTCGATGAGTTTCTTGACATAAGCGTTGTTCAAATTTGTCAGGATGAAGCTGCCTTCAGCATCGTTCCAAAGTTGGTGTCCCAACAGAATAGCACTTAAGCCCGATGAATCTACATATTTAACATCATTCATGTCAAAAATTAGACTGGGGATACCTTCGTCGCAGATAAAACTGAATTGAGCTTTGAGCGATGGTGCAAGGAGTGAGTTTAGATTTTCGTCATGCAACGAAAATATGGCAAATTTTTCTTGTTTATCTACTGAATATTTCATTTCAAAATTATGGTTAGAGGTGAATGGTAATAACGGTAATTGACTTACAAGTAGCAAATTTAGACAAAGGGTTTGGAATGGGGAATGTTTTTCAACAAAATTTAGCGTTATGTTGAATTTGGCATAGATTACTCTTGTTTTGAAAAGGAAAAGTAGTAAATTTGTTTCGTTTGACAGAAATAATATTCTTTTTTGTTGTTAGCTGTTTTGGCGGCATAAAATTTTTCGATAATGAGAAAAAACCAATTCTGTCAGATTTTACATAATCCAACATGACATTCTTTCCGAAATGTTAAAATGTTAATCAAATGGCATCATTTTTTCAGTTGAATTTTGATTAATTGTTTTTTTTCATACTTTCGCAGAAAAGTAAGCATTAGAGTAAAAATTGATGATATGTTACCCCCCTCAGTATTTTTGGTTAATTGATTGACCTTGAGAGAACAAAACCTTGATGACCTTGTTTTGAATTGAAATTTACAACACATCACACGAAATAAAGATGAATAATAAAAAATTTTCGCCCCGTGTAAAGCAGATACTCGCAAATAGCCGCAATGAGGCTGTTCGGTTAGGTCACGATTATATTGGTGCAGAGCACTTACTCTTAGGTTTAGTTATGGATAGGGACAGTTTGCCTGTGCGTGTTTTGAGTTCTTTAGAAGTTAACGTAGAAGATCTACGGTCTGCTATCGAACAAAACATTCAGCGTTATAGTGGACCCAGTTCCCATTTGAACGTTGGCAATATTAATTTGAACAGCCAAGCTGAAAAAATCTTGAAATTCACTGTTTTGGAAGCACGCGACTCTAAAAACGATGAAGCTCAACCGGAACATTTGATGATGTCTATTTTGAAACAAAAAGAGAATTTGGCTTCGCGTATTCTCAATCAGTTTTATGTGGACTACGAAACCTTCCGTCAGGAGCAAGAGTATGTGAGAGCTGAACACGATTATGGTGCGCCTGAAATTTTCAGCCAAGCCGCAGGCAGTGGTGATAGTGACGAGCAATTTGAGGATGAAGACACACGCTCTTTCCGCAAAGGCAACACGAAAAGTCGCACGCCAGTCCTTGATAATTTTGGACGTGATGTAACGAAACTCGCCGAAGAAGGTCGTCTTGACCCTATTATTGGACGTGAAGTTGAAATCGAACGCGTTTCTCAAATTTTAAGTCGTCGTAAAAAGAACAATCCTATCCTCATTGGTGAACCTGGCGTTGGTAAAACTGCCATCGTTGAAGGTTTGGCTTTGCGGATTATTCAGAAAAAAGTAAGCCGTACTTTGTTCAACAAACGTGTGGTTATGCTCGATTTGGCTGCTTTGGTGGCGGGTACTAAGTATCGCGGTCAGTTCGAAGAGCGCATGAAAGCCATTATGAACGAGTTGGAAAAGAGCCGTGATGTCATTTTGTTTATTGATGAAATTCATACGATGGTCGGTGCGGGTGGTGCAACGGGTTCGCTCGATGCTTCCAATATTTTCAAACCAGCTTTAGCACGTGGCGAACTCCAATGTATCGGTGCTTCTACCTTAGACGAATATCGACAATATATTGAGAAAGATGGTGCGCTTGACCGTCGTTTCCAAAAGGTCATTATTGAGCCACCTTCAGTTGAAGATACGATTCATATTCTCAATAACATTCGTTCAAAATACGAAGAGTTCCACAATGTAACTTATGACCTCGATGCCATAAAAGCCTGTGTGACGCTTTCTGAACGGTATGTGACTGACCGCTTTTTGCCCGATAAGGCGATTGACGTGTTAGATGAAGTGGGTGCGCGTGTACATTTAAAAAATATTCACGTGCCTAAGCACATTGAAGAGCTTGAAAAACGCATTGAAGCACTCAAAGAAGAGAAAAATCAAGCTGTCAAAAATCAGCAATATGAACGTGCTGCCGACCTTCGTGACTTAGAAACGAAGCTAAGTCGTCAGCTCGAACAGGAAAAACAACAGTGGGAAGACGAATCGAAATCCATGCACTATCCAGTGACGGAAGACGATATTGCCGAAGTTGTGTCCATGATGACAGGTATTCCAGTCCGTAAGGTGAGTGAAGGTGAAAGTAAGAAACTCGCTAATATGGGCAATGACATGAAAAAAATGGTCATTGGTCAAGACGATGCGATTTCAAAAATTGCTAAAGCCATTCAGCGTAATCGCGTCGGTTTGAAAGACCCTTTGAAACCAGTTGGTACGTTCATTTTCTTAGGACCTACGGGTGTTGGTAAGACGGAATTGGCAAAAGCCTTAGCACGTTATATGTTCGATACCCAAGATGCTTTGATACGTATAGATATGTCTGAATACATGGAGAAATTCAGTGTTTCGAGGCTTATCGGTGCGCCTCCAGGGTACGTGGGTTATGAAGAAGGTGGTCAATTGACTGAAAAAGTACGTCGTAAGCCTTATTCAGTTATCTTACTTGATGAAATCGAAAAGGCGCATCCAGATGTTTATAACATTCTTTTGCAAGTTTTAGATGATGGTCAATTGACCGATGGTTTGGGTCGCAAAGTGGATTTCAAAAACACTTTGATTATTATGACCTCTAACATTGGTGCGCGTCAACTCAAAGATTTTGGTCAAGGCGTTGGTTTTGCGACAAAAGCACGTCAAGAAGCATCAGAAGATAATTCAAAAACAGTTATCCAAAGTGCCTTGAAAAAAACGTTCTCACCGGAGTTTTTAAATCGTATTGACGATGTCATTGTATTCAATTCTTTGGGCAAAGAAGAGATTTTCCAAATCATCCACTTAACTTTAGCCAATGTAATGAAACGTTTGGCTAATATGGGCTTTGGTATGACTTTAAGCGATGAAGCCAAAGAGTTCTTAGCAGAAAAAGGTTATGACCCACAATTTGGTGCAAGACCTTTACACCGTGCCGTTCAAAAATACATCGAAGACCCACTTGCAGAGTACATCCTCAACGAATCTCCCTCCGAAGGCAGTCAATTTGAAGCTGTGATGAATGAAGCCAAAGATGGTTTGTCGATTACTTTGAAAGTAGAAGAAACGGTCAAAGAGCAAGAGTAACGTAACGCCAAATCACATTTGGCGAAAAAAATGAAAAAGAGGTTGTCACTTGATTGCGACAACCTCTTTTTTATACCCCTCAGTATTTTACGCATTTTTTTGTCGAAATAGACCTTTTAAAACGTGTATATTTATATTTAGCAGTTTTATTGTCCTCACTTATTGTCAACTTTATCCGTTGATTTCACTTCCGACTTAGTTTACTTTTTAAAATTTCTCTGAAAAGAATTATATTTCAATAAATGTTTTTTTATAAAAATAAAAATTGCCTGTTAAGTCTTTATTTAAGGTATAATTCTCAAAACGAAAACCCGTACTCTGCTAAATAGGGATTGACAAGCGTATTTATTGAAAAATAATCACTTAATTCTTAAAGAAAATTAAGAACTTTGTAGTCCTTCTTGTATAATGAGCAAATAGACGCGGAAATACTGAGGGGGGCATTTAATTCGACCAATAAATTATCAGTTAAAAATATGACAACACAACATCTCGAAGCGGGCGAATTGCCACGCGGACTGTACACACCTCAACTCGAATCCGATGCCTGCGGAACGGGTTTTATCGCCAATTTGAATGGCATTCAAACGCATGAAATTGTTGAAAATGCACTGAAAATGCTCACCAATATGGAGCATCGCGGTGCCTGTGGTTGCGAACCTAATTCAGGCGACGGTGCAGGTATTATGATTCAAACACCACATGTCTTTTTTCAAAAAAAAGCAAGAGAAAATGGCTTTGAATTGCCTGATTTTGGTGAATATGGCGTCGGTTGCGTCTTTTTTCCAGCCGATAAAATTTTGCGTAATCAATGCCGCACCTTGCTTAATGACTATATTGACGAGATGGAATTTGACCTTTTGGGCTATCGTCTCGTACCCACCGACGATGAACTCCTGGGCGAAACAGCGATAGGCGTTCAGCCACGTATGGAGCATGTTTTTGTCAAACCACGTCAGACGTCGCCAGACCGTTATTGGCTCGAACGTCGTTTGTATGTGTTGCGTAAATATTCGACCCACCGCATTCATCAGACATTTCCGCAGACGCAAGACCAGTTCTATATTGCATCTTTTTCCTATAAAACAGTTTTGTACAAAGGACAATTGACCACTTGGCAGCTCCGCCCGTACTTCCCTGATTTGCACAATGAGGACTTGAAATCGGCTATTGCGCTTGTACATTCACGTTTTTCGACGAATACAGTGCCTAAATGGAAACTCGCACAACCTTTCCGTTACATTGCGCACAATGGCGAGATAAATACCATTATGGGTAATGTTAATTGGTGGAAATCTAAGGAGTTTATCATGGAATCCACGAAATTTACGACAGATGAATTAGAAAAATTATTCCCTGTTTGCGGTCAAGCCTTGTCGGATTCAGCAAATTTTGACAATGTTTTAGAATTTTTGGTACTCAACGGTCGCTCTTTGCCCCATGCTTTGATGATGATGATTCCAGAAGCATGGCAGCACGATGAGCAAATGGCAGAGTATAAAAAAGCCTTTTATGAATACCACGAAACGATGATGGAGCCGTGGGACGGACCAGCGGGCATCTGTTTTTCTGACGGTATTTTGGTCGGTGCAACTTTGGACAGAAACGGTTTGCGCCCTCTGCGTTGGGTTTTGACAGACGATAATATGTTGATAACCGCATCAGAAGCCGGTATTTTGGATATTCCACAAGAAAAAGTTGTCCGTAAAGGTCGTTTGCAACCAGGCAAAATGCTCATTGCAGACCTCGACGAGCACCGCATCATTGACGATGCCGAATTGAAAGAACGGATTTGCCAAAACCGTGATTATCAAAGTTGGTTGTCAAAACACAAATCATTGCTCAAAAACTTGCCTGATACTGAGGGGGTCGCTGAGGAAGATATTTTGGCACAAGACGGACGGTTTTTAACGGAGAAACAACAACTTTTTGGCTTTACAAAAGAAGACTTGAAAGTGTTGATTCAGCCGATGTCTAAATCGGGCGAAGAAGCGATTGGTTCTATGGGTGCCGATACGCCTTTGGCGATTTTGTCGCAAAGGACGCAGCATTTGAGTTCTTATTTCAAGCAATTATTCGCACAAGTCACCAATCCGCCTATTGACCCCATTCGTGAACGTGATGTGATGTCGCTTCATGTCAAATTAGGTGGTGGTGAAAATATATTGATTCCAACAGAAACCTCTGCTCGTTTTATTGGTTTGGATCAACCGGTTCTGAAAAATTCGGAGTTAGCAAAGCTAAAAAACATAAACCTGCCAAATTTCAAAGCGGAATCCATTGATATTACGTTCGATTGTGAAGGCGAAAAAGGGCGGCTTCAAGCAGCCGTTGACCAAATTTGTAGCGCATCAGAACACGCGGTGCGTAACGGGACTAACATCTTGATTTTGAGCGACCGTGAAGCAGATATTTTGAATGCGCCGATTCCTTCGCTTTTAGCGGCAGGTGCGGTGCATCATCACCTCGTCAAAAACGGTTTGCGCTCGATGTGTTCTATCATCGTTGAGGCGGGTGATATTTGGGAAACGCATCATTTTGCAACGTTGATTGGTTACGGTGTTCAGGCCGTTAACCCTTATATGGCGTTTTCGACCATCAAAAACATCGTTAATACTGAGGGGGTCGCTGAACACAACGGACATTCGGTGGAGTATGCTATTGAAAAATACATCAAAGCGATTGGTAAAGGTTTGTTGAAAGTGATGTCAAAAATTGGTATTTCAACGCTTCAAAGTTATGCAGGCGCACAGATTTTTGAGATTCTCGGATTGAACAGAACGGTTGTTGATAAGTGTTTTACAAAATCCGTTTCTCGCATCGAAGGCGTTGGTTTTGACGGTATTGCAGAAGAAGTTTTGACACGTCATCGTGTTGCCTACATAGATACGCCGCTTGGTTTGACAAAATCCCTTGAAGAAGGTGGTGTTTATCAATGGAAACGTCGTGGTGAAGCGCATACTTTGAATCCAAATACGATTCACTTATTGCAATATTCAACGTCAACAGGCAACTACAATACATTCAAAAAATACTCGAAACTCATCAACGAACAGGACAAGCAGGCGATGACACTGAGGGGTCTAATGGCGTTCCGTAAAGGCACACCCATTCCGATTGAAGATGTTGAACCCGTAGAAAATATTTTAAAACGCTTCGCAACAGGTGCGATGTCGTTTGGCTCGATTTCGCATGAAGCACACTCGACT
>JAYTMI010000196.1:0-4964 GCA_043728625.1 Saprospiraceae bacterium
ATTTTTGAAGAAAAAAAAGGTGAGCAACAGTTTAAATTATTTTGATAAAATATGTAACAAGAAATTATATCTGAAATGTGACTTACTTATTCTTTTTCGTCAAAGAATTATTGCTAAGTCTTAGGGAAAACAAACTATTTCACATTATTTTTGATGATATAAACACGGAAATTAAAGCCGATGCTGAAAAGTATTGGCTATTTTTTTTTAAAAATTACTTAAAACCATAACCATTTACGCTCATCTCTCGATATTTTTACACACAAACATATTTTTTTGATAAAAAACTTGTAGAACTCGTTAGTTCTTTCAAACTTTAGCTCTTACAAGCAGAACCGTTGATAAAAGCATCAAAATTTGAACAAAAATTGAACCGTATAATGGACAACCACTTCAACCAAAATGCACATACATGAGAATTTATACGATAATTATCGGTTTTGCCTGTTGTTTAATTGTCTCGGCTTGTTGGAATAAACCACCACAAAAAGCCGAAGAAATTCTTCCGCCAATAGCAAAAAAGGAGACAAAAATTTTTGAAGAACAGGGCAACCGTCGCTTTGACGACTACTTTTGGTTGTCGAATTCACAGGATTCGGCTGTCATGGCTTTGCTGGATGCTGAAAATGTATATTCCTCTAAAATGCTTGCGCATACTGAGGGGTTACAAAACGTGTTATTCAAAGAAATAATGGACAAACAAGAACTGCAAAAGAAAGATTTACCTATCAAAAAAAATGGTTATTGGTACTACAATCGGTATGAACTGAATCAAGCTTTCCCATTGGTTTGTCGCAAAAAAGAGACGTGGAGTGGGGCAGAAGAAGTGCTGTTGAATTTACCAGAACTTGCTAAAAAATATACTCATTTTGAATTATCTGATGTTGCGGTTAGTCCCGACAACAATTTTGTTGCCTATCTGGTAGATACAACCGGCGAAAGGCGGCATATTTTGTATATCAAAAACCTCTCTACAGGTGAACTTTTGGCTGAAAAAATTCCCAATACTGCTTCGCAAGCTTTGGAATGGACGAATGACTCGAAGCATTTGTTCTATGTTGTTTTAGATGAAACTGTCCGAGGGTATAAGGTTATGAGGCATACTTTGGGTTTAGACTTGAACACAGATAAGCCAATTTATGAAGAAAAAGACAAATCTTATGTCTTGGCTTTAAACAAATCAAAGAGTCGGCAATTTATCTTTATTGGGGCATATAGTAATACAACCAATGAGTTTCGTTTTTTTGATGCCAACAAGACAGACGATGCGCCTAAATTGGTACAGGCTCGACAACGAAACCTTTTATATGATGTAAATCACTATGAAGGCAATGAGTTTTTTATTCAAAATAATAATAATGCTCCTAATTTCAAATTGTCAAAAGCCCCCCTCAGTAATTTGAGTATTAAAAACTGGAAAGACGTTGTTCCGCACAGCGATTCATCTTTGTTGGAGGATTTTGCCGTTTTGAAAAATTATATCGTCGTTCAAGACAAAGTAAAAGGGTTAAACAAAATACGTATTCTTAATCGAGAAGATAAAACGTGGCATGAGATTGACCTCGGCGAAGAGGCTTACATAGCAGAAATGAGCCTTGCGGATTTAGATAATTTTGCGCTTGATAGCATACGTTTTAACTATCAATCGCTTTCAACACCGCCTTCAACGTTCAGTTATAACATTAAAACGAAGTCTAAAACGATATTGCACCAAGCCAATGTGGCTGGTTATAATATATCAAAATATGAGTCAAAACGGATTTGGATTACAGTGCGTGACAGTGTGAAAGTACCCCTCAGTATCGTTTATAGAAAAGACCTTTTTTTGAATAATGGTGCCAATCCTATGATTTTGTATGCTTATGGTTCTTATGGTATCAGTGTTGACCCTCATTTTCAGTCGGATTTGATTAGTATGCTCGACAGAGGCTTTGTTTACTGTATTGCTCATGTGCGCGGCGGTCAGGAATTGGGTCGAAAATGGTATGAAGATGGCAAATTATTGAAGAAGAAAAACTCTTTCAATGACTATGTTGATTGTGCAGAATATCTTGTACGTCAACGTTTTACATCAACAGATCGTCTTTTTGCGTATGGTTCAAGTGCGGGTGGTATGTTGGTCGCTGCGGCTATGAATATGCGTCCTGATTTGTTCAAAGGTGTTGTTGCAGAATTGCCTTGGACGGACGTGGTTTCTGATATGCTCGATGAAACGTTACCGCTGACAACGTTGGAATATGATGAATGGGGGAATCCAAAAGAAAAAAATTACTACGATTACATGTTGTCTTGGTCGCCCTTTGACAATGTGAAACCAGCCAATTACCCCGCAGTTTTTGCGTTTGCCAACCTCAATGATTCGCAAGTGCCTTATTATTCGTCGGCAAAATGGGTTCAGAAACTAAGGGTAAATAACACAGGAAAAAATCCCATTCTTTTTCATTGTGATAAGGCGGCACGCATCAGTTCAGGCGCAGGTCGGTTTGAATTAAGCCGTTTGACAGCTATGCAATATGCTTTTATGCTTGATTTATTGGGTAAAGCGGAATAAGGTCGCTTTTCAATTATCCAAATAAATCACTACTCAAATACCTATCACCACGATCACAAACAATAAATACAATTACGCCTTCGGTCAATGTATTGGCTAAACGCAAAGCCGCCGCCGCTGCACCACCTGAACTCATACCCGCAAAAATGGCTTCTTCTTTTGCTAAAAGTCTTGTCGTTGCCACGGACTCCACTTCTGAAACATCTAAAACAGAATCCACACGCGAAGGGTCGAATATTTTGGGCAAATATTCGGGTTCCCAACGCCGAATACCCGGAATCGAAGACCCCTCAGTAGGTTGGCAACCGACAATTTGAATAGATGCATTTTGTTCTTTTAAAAACATAGATGTGCCCATAATCGTCCCTGTTGTACCCATAGAACTGACAAAATGGGTCACTTTTCCTTGGGTATCGCGCCAAATTTCAGGTCCAGTCGTTTTATAATGCGCCATATAGTTATCAGGATTGGCAAATTGGTCGAGCATAAAGAATTTACCAGTCGCTGCTTTTTCTTGTGCATAATCGCGGCACATCTCAATGGTTTCCAATATAGTAACTTGCGCACCATAGGCTTCCATAGCCAAAGTCCGTTCGCGTGTGGCATTTGATGGCATCACCAACTCAATTTCCAAACCATACAAACGCGCAATCATCGCCAATGCAATACCCGTATTGCCGCTTGTTGCTTCAACCAAAGGTATATTTGGAGAAATATCGCCGCGTTCGACAGCCGCACGTATCATATTCAGCGCGGGTCGGTCTTTGACACTGCCTGCAGGGTTATTTCCTTCAAGTTTTGCAAAAACGGTTACATTTGGGTTTGTATTCAGCTTTTGCAACTTAACCATAGGCGTATTGCCAATCAAATCAATAAGAGAAAACATAAGGTAATGATGAATTATAAATGATGAATGATGAATTTTTTAAGCATTGATTTACAATGATTTATAATTCAAAGATGTAAAAGCAATGGGTAACGCCCATGGGAAAATGATTGATAATTTTGAAACGCAAAAAAACAATAAGAGTTTTTAAGAATTGATTATTTTAAAAATACCGATTTCAAAATCAGCCTCAAAATTAAAAGAAATGTTAAACCTAACAAGGCTTAACTTAATTCAATAAATCATCGTAATTTCACGTTTGAATAATAATTATTTATCATCAAAAACCATTACAAAAATTATGAGATTAAAAATACACCTTATTATCGGCTTTTTCGCTCTTATCGTAACATCAATGAGTGCACAAACACCCGCCTGTAAGCCCGATACAATTCGTTATCGGGATTCATTATCTGGTGTTTATCCTTTGCCCTATATTGATTCAGTTCGACCTAATGGTGGCATTGACAAAGTTGCCTGTTTAACGAAAGCCTATAGTTTCGTTTGGACGATTAAAGTCGGAGACACCATAACTGTTCCCAATCCTTTTGGTGCGGGTACAATTCAAGTGCCTCTCGACAGCGTTTTGATTGGTAAAACTTCTGCCATTGCCGGTTTGCCTATGGGTATTACTTATGCCTGTAATCCGCCTAATTGCCTTTGGAAAAAGCAAACCTATGGCTGTGTTGCACTTTCAGGCTCCCCTGCAGCGACTAATGCAGTCAAAACCTATCCGTTGGTTATTTCTGGAAAAGCATATCCTGGCGGTTTTTATGCTTCTCTTTTTCCAAATGGATATGATTTGACCTTTCCAGGTGCTGTTGCTCCTGGCTCTTACGACTTAAAAGTTTATGCTGCCAACGATACCCGTTGTACGACCGCCGCGGATGACTTAACAGAAGTTAGTGGGATGACTGCTGTACCAAACCCAACAAATGGCAAAACAGTCATCAGGATTGAATCAACCGTTTCAGACAAATTCGCCTTTAATGTCACTGATTTATTAGGTCGTCAAGTCATTTCAAGACCCCTCAGTATTCAAGCGGGTCAAAACACTTTTGACCTCGATGTAACGGGTTTATCAAATGGCATTTACATTTACACGCTGTCAAAAGGCAATCGTGTCATGTCTAATAAATTGATTATCAATCAATAATATGCTTTTGTGAAAATTAAATTGTGCCACACTGTCAAAGAGTGGCACAATTTTTTTTAAATCAATTAGTCATTGGTCAATAGTCATATTGTCATTAGGCTGTTCATTAAAATTACTAATGACAATTTGAAAAATGTCCAATGACCTTTGACCAATCACTAATTGATTTAAAAATGTTAACTTTGCACGCTTTGAAGCCAAAAGGCAACATTTGAACGTAAAAACCGTTTTCAAAACGATTCAATCGCGCGCTGCGCAATCACAAATCTCATAATCTCATAATCTCACAATCTCAACATGAGACGTATTTACATTGCTTTTTTACTCGTTTTCAGCACTTATTGTGTGCAAGCTCAAACGGAAGGTGTTCG
>JAYTMI010000197.1:0-2354 GCA_043728625.1 Saprospiraceae bacterium
CCAATTGGACATCAGTCTTTATCCGTTCCCTGATTCTTTGACTCAAATTTAACAACTTTTTGTTAACGCTGTAAATGTACGATTGGGCTGATGCGACTGGTTTTCACTGATTTTTCTTTTGTCATCCTCAAAGGAACTAAAAAAAAATCAGTGAAAACCCCTCGCATCAGCCCAATCAGTGGTCAAAAAAATCCCCAAAAAATCACTCCCTCTCAATCGGACAAGTCATGCAATGCGAACCACCCCGCGCACGAGATAACTCATTGGAAGGCAATGTGATAATCGTATTTTCGACATCATCTGGATTCAAACCATTCTTCAAATCCTCTAAAATTTGACGAGCTGGAACGATTTTATAACCGTAATCTTTGAAGGCATTTTCCGTCTTCGGATTCCTATCATAAGTCAACGCCACACCCGGTTTTAAGGCAACCAAATTGCAACCATCCGTCCATTGTTCTCTTTCCTGATAAGGTGATTCACCATCGCCTGCCAAAATAAACTTCATTTTAGGGTTGATTTCTGACCGAATAAAGTCTTTTACTGAGGGGTAGAAAGTTGAAGTGCCATTGGAGCGATGCACCTCAACATTGGATGAAAACCCTTCTATAACTATCGGTTTAAAAGCCGTGATATGGTTTTGATTGATATGTGTAAAAACCGTATCAATGTGCATAAATGCACGGTCTTGTGGAATATTGACTTGAACCACATTTTTGACAATGCCTTTATCAAAAAGCAATTCAGCCAATTTGCGAATCGTGTAAGCATTTGTCCGTTCAGAGCAACCAATGAGCAAATAATCTTTATTCAAAACCATACAATCGCCGCCTTCGACACTGATGTATTCCCCTTTTTTTGAAGGTGGAAACATATCCACACGATTCAAATTGATAATTTTACCTTCTTCACGACATTTTTGGAAAATTGGGTGCGACCAAAAAATAAAACGTGCCAAAAGGTTTTCTCTGAAACGCGCTTCTTTTGCTGCTTTGAGTATCAAAATATGGTCATTGACCGTCACCGCAATATCACGTGTAAAAATAAAATTGGGTATGGGGTCAAACATCAAATGATTCTTGCGTTCAAAACTTCCTGTGATGAGTACGTCCGTCAATTCTTCAGGACTTAAATCCGACAACATTTTCACATAGTCTGTGGGTTGTTCTTCGTAGTCAATGATGCGTTCAAGCATATCTTGCTTGGTATTCACATCTGTTTTAAGGGCTTCAATGAGCAATTGTCGGGTTTCGAGTACATTTTCATTGCCCAAGAACCCCCTCAGTACATCCGTAAAAATATCGTGTTCTAACTGCATTTGTGGCAGATGCACGATGTCGTCAAACAATAATTCTTCGGCACGACGCGGCGAAATGCGGCTAATCCCTTCGTCTGGACGGTGCGTAATCACTCGTTTTAGCTTGCCAATTTCGCTTGATACTTGAATTGTAGGCATAAATAGAATAAAATTTGATGAGTTGTTATGTTCCTATTTTCGCCGCAAAGTTAGTAATAGTTATTTGGTTTTGGGTGTTCGGTGATTGAAATAAGGGCAACATCAAATCTGTTCATTTGGCGAAATCTTTTTGCACTTGCTTTTGCTTTTTGTAAACGGTCTGTGCGCCAGTGGGAAAGATAAATTTCAAAAGCCTTGAAAATCAAACGTTTTCAAGGCTTTTACTTTGTCATTTAGAAGGAATACTGAGGGGGGAGTTTTACCTGAAAGGCAGTAATCTTACTTTAGATTTGGCATCATTAAGCGTCAGCATACAGCCGCTTTGAAGTTCTTTTTCAAATTGTTTTAAACAAGATATGACTTTTTGACCAATATTTTCAGGTGTTAAATCTTGTGTGCGTACTTGAAAAACGCTTGGCGATTCTGCATTCGTTACAGCTAAAATCGTCCCGAAATCCAAATCATTTGTAAAGACGATATAGTTATTGTTTTTTGCAAAATCAAAAATAAGCGTATCAGAGGCTGTTGCTGCACCAATTTTTATCCAATGAACTGCTTCTATGTCTTGTTCTTGGAAATAATTAACCCATACGGGAGACAAATTCATGTCAATTAATATTTTCATGCCGCCAAAGAGATAAGTGGCACTTCAATTTCTTCTGAACGCCAAGCCGCATAAGATAAGGCTTGAAAAACATCCTCCGCTTCGAGATACGGATATAGTGTCAATACATCTTCTATTGTTTTTCCTGCGGCAAAAAAACCAACAATTGTACCTACTGTAACGCGCATACCTCGGATGCAAGGTTTACCGCCCATAACTGCGGGATTTACTGTAATACGGTCTAATCCTTTCATCTTTTTATTTTTTGACAAATATAGGTGTTTTTTGGAAAAA
>JAYTMI010000198.1:0-6235 GCA_043728625.1 Saprospiraceae bacterium
AACGCCGCATACCATGGATGAACGGTTGTCGCACAAGCAAAATAGATAGAAACAACGAGTAAACAATCCTCAAAAAAAAGGGTATTATACTGAGGGGGGGTATTTTTATTTTTTTCAAAAAATGATTTTTTTAAAATAAATAAGACAACAAAAAGGGTCAATAAGGGTGAGATTTGATGAATCATATTGAAACCGTATATCCAAAAACCGATGGTTCTAAAAATATAAAAAATGCTGGCATTAAATTCAAAATTGCCAAAATACAAACCCAAACTTTTACCTATATTATTGAAAAACAAGGCATTATAAATTGGCAAACAAAATAAGAGTGTTAGAATACCAACCATTATCCAAAAATACAAGCTCCTTTTTAAACCTAATTTTTTAAAAAATAAGGGTAAAAACATGAGAGGCAACATCTTGGAAACAACGGAAAGAGAAAACGCAACGGCACTCGGAAACAGACTTAGTACCCTATTGAGGGGGTGATTTGAAATCATCCCCTCAGTGGTTTTCAATAAAAAAATGGCTAAAATAAAAAAGAATATCATAGCCGCTTCAAAATGTGCATTACCTACCAATTCAATGATAATCAATGGGTTGAGGGCATAAATAAGTGGTGCATTTATGCGATATAAAGATTTGTCAGCCGTCATTTTTTTTATCAAAAAAATTGTCCCTGCTTCACATAAAAAGAGAAACAACTTGATGACGACAGCCGCACCATATAGATTTTTTGGAAATAAAAAAGTAGCCAATGTGAATACTGATTGGCATACAGAAGGATAGACAGAATAGTAGTTTTGTGAGTTGAGTTTGGAGAACAATTCAGGCGTTAATCGTTCACTAAACAATTGATTATCAACGTAATACTGAGGGGTATGGCTGAATGGGTTTTCGCCTAAATTTATCAAATGACCATCCCATAAAAAACGATAGATATCGTCCGATAGATTTGGAAAACTAAAAACGGCAACCCCCCTCAGTATCAGCCCAATGATGATAAAAAATGAAAGGTCTTTGCTGCTTGTCGCTTTTTTTAAAACAAATAAATATGCCGCAAAAAAAACGGCATAAGTTGCAAACAATGTTGCAAACTCATGCCGTTGTATGAAGAAATTAATTTGCACAAAGCAAATCAAAAATAGAATTGAAATCGAATATTTCATTAGTGGATAATGGATAATGGATAATGGATAATTTTTTACAATTATCCATTATCCATTATAAACTAATTATGCTGCTGCTTGTGCGAGCATGTGGTGACGAATCGAGAAAAAGCTGATTGCACCAAAACCAAAAGCCAACATCAAGTGGAAAATTTGGAACTCATGGACACCTGTCACCATGCTCAAATACAAGCCAAACATGAAATAAAGTGCCAAAAATGCTTCAATAATCGTCGAAGTTGGCAAATTACGAGGTATGTATTGACGTTTCGCAAATTGATTGCCTTTGTTTTGCAAACCATATTTTGGCGTACGAACAAAAGGTGATTTTTGACCAGAATAACCTTCCCAAACTGCAATCGCATTGTGCAAACTCATACCCATTGCCATTGATAAGAAAATTGGGAAAATGAGTACCATATTGATAAGTTTCTCAAATTTCGTTTTGCCTTGCAAATTGTACTCCTGCAAATTAGCGACTAAACATAAAGAAATGATTGAGAACAAACCAATAAGCGAAACAAAAAAGAGTTTTGTATCGAAAGTCAAATTATCAATAAAGTAAACCAACGGCACACTGACAATCGCTGAAATCAAGAGTGCAAAGAACATACCACTTGCCATTAAGTGCTGTGTGGCGTGAACTTTTTGCGGTGTACTGAGGGGTGCATCCCAAACGAGTTTGAGCAATTTGCGGGCATTTTCAGCACCGCCTTTCATCCAACGGAATTGTTGAGCTTTCAAACCGTTCATTTCAGCAGGTAATTCAGCCGGTGTTCCGACGTGTTCGAGGAACTCAATTTTCCAACCTTTCAACTGAGCGCGATAGCTGAGGTCAAGGTCTTCGGTAAGTGTATCAGAGTGCCAGCCGCCTGCTTCTTCAATGGTTTGACGACGCCAAACGCCCGCCGTACCATTGAATTGTAACCAAAAACCACCACGTTGACGACCTGCTTGCTCAATCGTGAAATGCACATTGAGCTGCATCGCTTGTAACTTCGTGATGAGTGAGTAGTCTTCGTTAAGGTGTTCCCAACGCGTCTGCACGACCCCTACTGAGGGGTCTTTGAAGAAGTGAGGAACGGTTTGTTTCAAAAAATCTGTTTTTGGCAAAAAGTCAGCATCAAAAATAGCGACAAACTCCGAATTTATGAGTTGTAAGCCATCGCGCAAAGCACCTGCTTTGTAACCAGAACGGTCGGGGCGACGGACATGATTGATATTAACGCCTTTTGCACGATACTCTTCAACTTTGCGTGCAATGATGCCCACCGTTTCGTCCGTCGAGTCATCTAGAACCTGAATGTCTAATTTGTCGGCAGGGTAATCCATGAGAACAATATTGTCAATCAAACGCTCGGCAACAAAAGCCTCATTGTAAATGGGCAATTGAATCGTAACTGTTGGAAAATCAACGAGTTGCGGAACATCATCATTCTTTTTTTTGCGATACCAAAAGAGTAAATCGAGTTGCATAACGCAATAAAAAGTCGTGAATAACACGCATAAGCAATAGACAGCGAGCAGAGTGTAACCGATCATTTTTTAATATTTTTTTATTGTTTTTCTCAAAAATTAGCAAAAAGAGTGGCAGTGTGTGCAAGCATTTACATAAATCGAGTCCTTAGCTCGTCGTAAAAAGAGACAGATAAGCCTTGGATGCGTCACAGGCTTTTCAGAATAAAAATTTGTGGAAAGGTTGTTTTTACGCTACGTGGTTTCTGCTAATTTGGTGAGTATGGGGGTTTTATTCCTAAAATTTTGGAAAAATGAGTATTTACTGAGGGGGTGGGTCGGTTCACTCGCTGTGTTTCAAGAATATAATTTTGAGAAACATGAAAAAGAATAGTAATAATTTCGATAGTTTTTCTGGGCTTAGAGACCTAATATTTTACTTATTTAATTACAAATATCCGAAAATCATCCACATAATTTTATATCCCACCATAATCGCCCTCTTCACACTAAATCATCTATCATATGCAGTATAGTGTCGTTAATACGAGTTAATTCTACGGAAAATTCTTCTTTTAATATAGTTCTTTTATGATAAGATACGGTATTGTTGTTCAGCCTCCTTAGTATCAAAACGCATTGATTGATAATATCGGGTTTATCTTTATTGAGTTGTTTCAAAATATTTACAGCCTCTTTGCTTTTACCATGTTCAATAAATTGTTGCAGTATATCCTTTGTAGTTGCACTTTTGGTATCAAAAACTTGGCTTTTTATTGATTCTAGCAGAATCGTTTCTTCTTCTATCATCTTGTCTAATATACCTACATATTCTTTAAAATATTCATCATTTTCTCTTACAATTCTGTTTAGATAGTCGTCAAATTCTTTATTAATGCAAGTTAGATAGACTTCCCTCAACCCTTTTATTTTATCTATTTTTAGTTTACCCGTAAATAAGTCAAATTCTTTAATCTTATTTAGAAAATCGTCACGATAATTTATTATCATTGTCCTAAATAAATATGGATTTGCCTCACTAAAATCATTTAGACCTTTTGTAATCATTTTGTCAAGTTCAGGTAATGCTTCACAAAAGAAATTTAAATCCTCAATAATCCAATTCATTAATTCTTCATCCCATACTAAATCAGGACTTAGGAAATATTTTCTTAGGTCTTCTGGTGTATTTACCTTTCTTTTTTTCATTTTATCTTTATATTTTACCTAAAAATTAGCAATTACTGAGTAATACCTCAAATAAGGCTCAATAATTTATATATTATAACATGTTGTAAGATTCAGATTTAAGAACTAATTATAATTTGAGACATTTAAACCGAAAATATAGTTATGATGTTAGTCATTAAAACATATTTAATGCCTTACTAACAGATAGCAATTTATAATTTATACAGAACATACACTTACAAATACCTAAAAATCGTCAAAATAATTTTATACCCCGCCATAATAGTCCCGCGTACCGTACCACTTACTTTTGAGACACCGATGCGGCGACGATAAGTAACAGGGACTTCTGTACAACGCAATTTTTTCTTCACTGCTTTCACTTGCATTTCGACAGTCCAGCCAAAATTTTTATCTATCATATTGATTTCCAATAGCTTGTCATATCGAATCGCTCGAAACGGACCCAAATCTGTGAATCGAAAACCGAAAAACAAGCGAATCAGAAACGTTGCCAACCAATTACCAAAAACCTGTTGCGGGGTCATCGAACCCGACTCCCGATTGCCTGTCGCTCTTGAACCAATCACCAAATCAGCGACCCCCTCAGTAATAGGTGCAACAATCAAAGGTAATTCTTCTGGATGGTCGCTGTAATCGCCATCAAGAAAAACGATGATGTCGGGCTTTTCTACTTTCGCAGCGACGTAAGCCATGCCTGCCAAACAAGCGTTGCCATAACCTTTTAAGGGTTGATTGACGACTGTGGCACCGTGCGCTTTTGCAACTTCGGCAGTTTGGTCAGTTGAGGCATTGTTGCAAACGATGATGTCACGAACCCAATCCTTTGGAATATCGTTAATAACGTGTAGAATAGATTTTTCCTCGTTGTAGGCGGGGATGATGATGTCAATGACAGGCTTATTTTTCAAAATATTTAAAATTTTACGTAAAGGAAATGCGTTTTTCTCACAAAATCGTAACAGATTAATAGATGATAGTTGATAATGGTTAGTGGATAGTAGCACTGTGATTTGTAATGTTTACTTTTACAACCGTTTTTGACTTCCTATTTATCACTTTTCGCTTAGAAAATAGCATAAAATAAGATTTACCATTATGAATTCAAAAGCATTGAAAATCAACGCTTTAAAATTCATCATTCATTATTTAAAATTCATCATTACCTTAATTATGGTTCCATACGCAAAAATGAAATATACAGCATTTGTAATTGTTGCCCTTGTTTTAACTTTTATGGCTTGTCGCAAAGACGATAGTTTTACGACAGATGCGGGTGCAAAACTCTATTTTTCAAGCGATACGCTTCGTTTTGACACGGTTTTTACAAGCGTTGGCTCGGCGACACGTTATATAAAGGTGTTTAACGGCAACAGCAAACCGATAAAAATTTCTAAAATTTCTTTGGCAAATAAAACAACTGCCGTTTTCAATCTCAATATTGACGGTGTTTCGGGCAGAAGTTTCACTGATGTTGAAATTCCTGCCAAAGATTCGATTTATATTTTTGCGGAAGTGACCATCAATCCGAATGCCCCCCTCAGTACAAGCCCGTTTGTGATTGCCGAAAATCTCGTTTTTGAAACAAATGGCAATGTGCAAACCGTTGTGATTGAAGCATGGGGTCAAAATGCGAACTATGTGCCAAACCGTTATGCTTTCGGAAAACAGTACGTTTTGGATTGTGGCGGCAGCGAAGTTGTTTGGAACGACAAAAAGCCGTATGTGCTTTACGGCATTTTGGGTATTACGAATGGCACTTTACGGCTTCCTGCGGGTACACATATATATGTACATGGTGGCATTGTGCGGACGCAGGACTCTTCAGTGTATCGAGATGGTATATTATATGTCTTTGACAATGCTAAAATCGTTTCAGACGGTACGCCCGACAACCCTGTTATCATCGAAAGTGACCGTTTGGAAAAGGAATTTGCGGACGAAATCGACCAATGGACGGGCATTATTTTGGCACAACGCAGTCAAGGCAATGCGATGACGAATACCATTATTCGCAATTCACGTGTGGGTATTCGAGTGGACTCGGCGGCAAGTTTGTCTTTGAAATCATGTAAAATCTACAACACCGCTTCGAGTGGGCTTTTGGCGATTCATGCCAATATTACGGCTGAAAACTGCCTTTTTTATAATAATTATGTCAATAATGTACAAATTGAGTATGGTGGTAATTACAATTTCACTTACTGTACTATGGCAAGTTATGGCTCAAAAGACCCTGCTTTGAGTGCCAATAATACCTATTGTTATGAAAGAAATTCGTTGGGTCAATGTTTACTTGGCAAAGCATACCCCCTCAGTATGACGCTCAAAAATTGTATTGTTTATGGCTCAAAAGACGATGAAGTGAGTCTTTTTGATGGTACGACTTCCATAACGAC
>JAYTMI010000199.1:0-5031 GCA_043728625.1 Saprospiraceae bacterium
CCGAAGCCTTTATTGTTCCTTTCACTTGCTGTTTGCCAATCCAAAACGGCTGTATTGCCTTGTAATTTGACCTTGAAATCGGTTAATTCAATAGAAATAACCGTGTTATTGTAGAAATAAACATTGTCCACATACACTTTGCTGTTTGAACCAACTAATATCAATTGTGCTAAATGCGCCCGTGTGGTCATATTTACAAAATCACTGAGGGGTAGGTCATAACTCACCCAACCGTTCAAAGTGGGTGTGAACGTCAACTCATGTTCTTTGTCGTCGCCACCACCGTCATAGACACCATTTGCCCCAAAATCAACGAGTTTTACCTTGAAAGTGGTTGAATTAGGTGTCCAAATATCTATGTGGAAATGCGTCATAGCCGTTGCATTGATGACGTTAGATGTAAATTCAATGCCTGCGAAATTGAGATTAGAATAAATCTTCGTGTCGTTGCCACTGATAATCGTATCCGTGACATCGGCATTGTCCCAAACAGCCGACCAAGTATCCACCGTTCTGTTTGTATAGGCATTACTGTATAATGAAATGACATTTGCCGCCGCGCGTGTCGGTGTGGGTGCTGCCGTTATACTACTTGTTGAAGGGGCGTTATAGAAGTAAATATTATCGAGATACACCTTACTTGTGCCAAAAGGCGTTCCCACAAACTTGAATTGACCAATATTGTTCAAAGCAATCGTATTGAAAGAACTCAAAGGAATATCGTAGCTGTTCCAACCCGATAAAGTAGGCGTAAGGGTCACTTTTTGCTCAACTAAGGCAGGGCTTGTATTGATGAGATAGACCTCAAAAGCTGTGCAATTCGGTGTCCATAGGTCAATATGCAACGATTGCATCGTCGAAGCATTGATAGGACTGGCAAATTGTACGCCTTGGTAGTTGAAATTCGTATATTTCTTAGTCGCATTGCCTGTAATCAAAGTGTCTTCCACAACGGTAGATTGTCCCCAATTCGGAAACCAATCTGTACCTGTTACATCTGTATAAGTATTGCTGAATAATGAAATCACATTAGCTGTTGGACGTGTTGGTACAGGGGCTGCCGTTATGGTAACGTTGTTAGAAGCCAAACAACTTGTGCCGACGGTATAGCTGTGTGGCGTAGCACTTGAATTTCTATCTCCAAACCCAGGCACGTTGTAAGTGAAATAAATACTGAGGGGTGTGCCGTTGGCAATGGTTTTTGTAAATCTAAAATCGCCGCCTACGGGAGTCATGCCATAGCCGCCGTAGCCGCCTACTCCGCCTTCTCGGATATAAATCAAAGCACTGTTTGAACCTACAACTGGTCCCAATGGATGAAAAGTAAAGACGACTTGCCCACTGATGACTTCAAAACGATAACTATAATCGCCATTCGCCAATGTGCCGCAATAGCCCGCCGAGTTGTCAATATTCACAACGATATTCACTAAGGCTGAAATGGTCGTAAGTCCACCATTATCGGTTGCTTTGGCACTGATTGTATAGTTTCCTGCGGGCACATTGAGCCAATCAATGCTGTATGGGGCTGTATTGTCTGTGCCAATGAGTGTTGAACCTTGATAAAATTCGACGCTGGCGATTGTACCATCTGCATCTGTGGCATTGGCATTAATCGTTATGTTAGAAGACTGAGTAAAGGTCGCATTATTCGCGGGCGATGTGATGCTGACAGTAGGCGGTGTGTTTGTGGAACCTGTACAGTTTGTGCCAACGGTATAACTATGTGGGTTTGCAAGAGAATTGCGCTCACCTCCGGGCGGTGTGTTATAAGTGAAGTAAATACTGAGGGGGGTATTATTGGCGATGGTTTTTGTATAAACAAAATCTGTTCCTGCCTGTGTCATGCCGTAGCCGCCATAACCGCCCGAAGCCCCTTCACGTATATATATGATTGCCAAATTACAGCCTGCAATGGGCGACAAAGGGTGAAATGTAAAGGTCACAACGCCATTGTTTGTTATGGCTTTATAAGCGTAATCCCCATTGACAGCCGTGCCGCAATAGCCAGGCGTTGGCGCGACATTTACAGCGATGTTAACAGCCGTTGAAACGGTTTCGTTGCCATCGTTGTCCATTGCTTTGGCTGTTAAAATGTAATTGCCGATGGCTACATTATTCCAAGTAAAACTGTATGGACTTGTAGCATCTGTACCGATTAGGGTTGTACCATTGTAAAAATCAACCATTGTGACTGTCCCATTGGCATCGGCTGCGTCTGCATTGATGGTGATGCTTGCTGGCGCAACAAAACTGCTGTTATTTGTAGGCGAAGTAATGCTAACAGTGGGTTTTATAGGGTTTGAAACCACTATATTCACAACAGATGAAGTGGTTGTTAAGCCACCATTATCGGTTGCTTTCACGGTTAAAGCGTAATTGCCGACGGGTGCACCTGTCCATGTATAGGTGTAAGGGGCTGTTGTGGAAGTACCTAACAGGGTGGCATCTTTATAAAATTCTACCTTGAATATGCTGCCATCTGCGTCTGTTGCCGTAGCGTTAATCGTTATGCTTGACGGTGTTAAAAAAGCAGCATTATTGGCGGGCGAAGTGATATTGGCTGTTGGTGGATTATTGGTTGGTGACGACACAAAGACCGTTATGGGTGTTGAAGTGGTCATTGCGCCTTCATTATCGGTTGCTTTTGCGGTCAAAATATACGTGCCTACTGAGGGGGTGGTCAATGTAACACTGTACGGACTTGTTGCATCCATACCGAGCGATGTTGTACCATTAAAAAATTCTACTTGCGTCACAGTACCATTGGCATCAGCCGCATCGGCATTGATTACCAAGTTGTTAGGAGTCGTTATAATGGCGTTGTGGGTAGGCGAAGTAATGGAAACAGTCGGTGGTGGGTTGGCGGCTACACCTCCTGAATAATAGACATCATCGAAATAGAAGTCGGCTGCACTTGTGGCAGGGTCTCCTGCAAACATAAAGGCGTTTTTGAGGGTGTATAAATCTATGTTGCGCCCCAATGAAGGATTTTGAAATTCACTGAGGGGTATGATGACCTCTGACCAAGTGCCGTTTCTAAGCAAACCATAAGCTGTGCTGTTGGCTGCAAAGTTTATCCAACTCTCGCCATGTCCTGTTTTGACACCTATTTTAAACTGTCCTGTGTAAGTTGATTTGTAGCGAAAGCGCAAAGCACCATTGGCAAAGTTGCTGAGGTTTCTATATTCGTTTTGAACACCCATACCAAACCAAGCACCAGCATTGGCGTGGACTGCCCAGACGTTTGCACCTTCGTAAGGAACGGGATTCGGGATATTAGTGAGGTTGTTCCAATAGTACAATTCGGCATTTGTACCATAAGTCAAGGCAGCCGTCACAGGTGTATTATCTGTTAAAACACCAAAATTGCCTGATAAAGCGGTGTTTTCAGCTAAATTAAGGACACCATCTGGGTTTTGATAGAGGCGAATATAGTCCACGTACATCTTGCCAGGGAGTGGCGCAGTGATACCAGCAGCATTATAAATGCCTGTGTAAGCACCGCCAACAGCTAAATTAAGGAGTAAGAAATGCGGGGTGTGAAACTCGTTATAACTGGGGTCAGCAGGATTGCTGATATCAAAAGAATAATACTCAACATTGTCGAGATACATTTTGATGTATTGGGGTGTCCAAACCATTTTATACAAATGATAGTCTAACGACAAATCAACAGCAGCCGTAGTGGACGACACATTGTAATCATGAGAGCCATCTGCTTTGCTCCAATGCGCTGCCGAGCTGATACTCTTGTTGCCATTGTTGGCAGCTAAAGCGGCGGCTGAACCCGATTCCATCATGTCAATCTCACCGATTGAGGGCCAGCTGCCACCAATGGTGCCGAGCGTCCAGAAAGCGGGCCACAAACCTTTGGTGAGGTTGGGGAGTTTCATTCTTGCTTCAACAGTGCCGTACTTGAAGTGGACACGCCCTTCCGTCTTGAGCCTTGCCGATGTAAAAGCACTGCCTTGAAAGGCTTCTTGTTTGGCTTCAATGACAAGGCTACCATTCTCGATACGAGCGTTGTCGGTTCGGCTGGTGTAATATTCCAATTCGGAATTGCCCCAACCGTAACCTGCGTCTCGTTCGCTGCCATTGCCAAAGTCATACGTCCATTTTGTAGGATTGACGGTGGTGTTGAAATCTTCTTCCCATACAAGGGTTTGAGCATGGGTCATGCCTATGGTAGTTATCAAAAGGATTGTACAAGCTAAGGTTTTGTAAATAATTTTATTTATCATGATTCATTTATGGATTGAGCGAAATTTAAAGAATTTACAGAGGGGGTGTTGTCTTATTATTTACACATTACATAACCTGTTACCTTTAAGGGAAAACTTCTTTTCTTAGATATTGTACCGTAAATTTCAGGTGGCATATTGTAAATTTCAGGTGGCGTATTGTAAATTTCAGGTGGCATATTGTAAGTTTCAGGTGGCATATTGTAAATTTTAGGTGGCGTATTGTAAGTTTTAGGTGGCGTATTATAAGTTTTAGATGGCGTATTAAAAAAATCCCTCTCCACAATTCCTATTTTTATAACCTTTTTAAAAAAAGATGTTAAGCCAACAGTTATACGTGGAGAAAGACTTATACAAAGTATATGAAAAGAATTTACCTTTTTCGTTTTGTTTAATTGCGTCTGTTACTGATGGTAGGGGTTACTTTATGTTAGGGGAACTTTTAAAGTTCCCCTAACATGGCGACCTTCCGAACCAAGTTTTACTCCTTCACAAACCGACTGACCTCACCCGTTTCAGTACGGATAATATAAAGCCCTGCCGCTAAAGCACTGACATCAATACGTTGTGTGCCTTGTACTTTTTCAGTATAAACTTGTTGTCCAGAAAGATTGTAAATACCTATCGCAGAAGGTGACTCCTCTCCAACTGTAACATCAAGGGTACTGTGAACCAAATTACTTTTGACAACCAAACTATTTTTGCCAAAAATGACTGAAACGACAGGTGACAAAGTCTCTTGTCCATTAAAATCTGTTTGGCGCAAGCGATAATAGTTGATGCCTAC
>JAYTMI010000200.1:0-2158 GCA_043728625.1 Saprospiraceae bacterium
TGGAATTTTCTTCGACTATCAGTTTGCTTCAGTTCGTAAATATTCAACTTGAATTAGAAGATTTACTGGGTAAAAAAGTAGATTTAGTAGAATTGAGTACGCTAAAACCTCAACTTAAAGCAAATATTTTAAAGGAACAAATTGCGATTTATGGCTAAAAATAGAAGTACGGAAGTCTTTTTAGATGATATTATCGAAAGCTGTGAAAGAATTGAGCAATACACAAACGGTTTGACGGAGAAGCAACTTGAATCAAATGTCGAAAAGCAAGATGCCATTATTCGGCGATTTGAAATTATTGGTGAAGCCGTCAAAAATATTCCTCAAGAAATGCGCGACAAGTATCCCGAAGTACCGTGGCGTGCATTGGCGGGTATGCGTGATATTATGATTCATCAATATTAAGGCGTTTCAATTCCGATGATTTGGTCTTCTTCAATGTCTGATATTCCAAAAATCAAAGAACAGCTTTTGTTTATTAAAGAAAACAAATAGAATTCTAAAAAATCAACTCCTTACCAACCGAATCTGTTGGCGAAGGGGTCATCATGCCCGCAAAATAAAAACAAAAGCACCCCCTCAGTATAAACACACAAACGCCTTGAAAATCCAATGTTTTTAAGGCGTTTGTGTATAAAAGGACAACAAAAATTTAAAAAGAATGCATAAAATACCTATTTTGACCTTTTATTTATCAACTTTAAAATTAAAACAATATGGCATTACCAAATGTTAACGGACACTTTGTCTATAGAAGTCTAATCAATAATACGGCTGTTAGTGAGGATTTCTCGAAATTAAGATTTGGCGCAGGTTTAATGACCTTAGTTCAAAATAAACAAGGACAGATTACAGGCGATTTTGACATGGGTGGCGGCTTCGTCATGAAGTTAGAAGGTGCTGTTTCAGCAGAGGGTAAAGCATTCGTACTTAGGCTAACGGGAAAAGGCATTGTTAACACACCCACTGCTGGATGGATATATGATTATTTAGGTTATATTACGCCAAAATGGTCCAATAGCATCAATCAATTGCAAACCATAACAGGCTCTGTCATTCGGACAGTCGATCATGGTTCAGCCAAAGCAGGTGTAACGACCACATTCTACATGGTTAAGAAAGATTGATACACCAGATAGCTAAGCCGCCGCCACGTTAGCGGCAAGTCAGTGAAAGTTCGTTAGAAAGAGCATAGTTCATAAAGAGCATTAAAAATTATCAAATGACTAATAAAAACAAAATATCAACTATTGTATTCTCCGTCTATATTCTGCTATCTTTCTATGTTTTTGGTGGCGGTATAGTCAATTCGATGGTTGCTTACAGGACATGGCGTGCGGTAGGCGCAAATGAATTTCCTGAATTTCATCATATTGATAGTGCGCTCATTATTCCGCTATTTGTTGTTTTCTTTTTCTTATCCTTCATTCCTCAGATTTTATTGTTTTGGTTTCGACCGATGGTTATAGCCAAGTGGTTAGTTTGGTTGGCATTACTTTTTAATTTTATAACCCTTGTTTCAACAATAACTATTCAAATCCCTATTCAAGCAGAGCTCGATAATAAATTTTCTTTAGAATTAATTGAACGACTTATATCAACCGATTTCATTTATAGAAGGATTCCAATGTTCTTACAGGCTATAATAAATTTTATTATGCTCTTTAAAGTAGTGAAACATTCGGGTAATCAGCCAAACCCTTCGACATAAGAGAAACTATGCCGATATCTACTATCAAGTCATTCTCTAATATACCCGTTGGCACAGGATGTTGTTTTAAACAGATCACCAAGTTAAACTGCTCGGCATATTACTTCCTTTTTACCCACAAACCAAACAACAACGAACGGCGGTGTCCCCGCTCGGCACGGGACTAAGTAAAATTTAACTTCTATTGCCAAACCAAAGAACAACGACGCTTGATTCGGTTTCTTAACCTAATCGTTCTATGTATAAGGGTCTCCGACCCGCGAAATAAAAACCAAAGCATCCCCTCAGTATAAAGCGACAAAAGCCTTGAAAACATTGGAATTTCAAGGCTTTTTCATGTAACTTTGCAGCAAATTAAAGCATCATGGCAAAAAAATTAGTGCGTTTTGATTGGGCGATGAAAAAAATGCTTCGCCACAAGGCAAACTTCGACATCCTCGAAGGCTT
>JAYTMI010000201.1:0-3348 GCA_043728625.1 Saprospiraceae bacterium
CATTGCTCGACCAGTTGCGCCGCCATCCCGAAGACCTAAAATCAAAAATGAAATTAGCAATGGCTTATATTCAAGAAAGCCGTGTTACGGGCAATCACGCCTATTATGATGAAGCTGCGCTCAAACTCATAGAACAAGTTTTGGAGAAAGAACCACAGAATTATGATGGTTTGGCAGCAAAAGCGACTGTTTTATTGAGCCAACATCACTTTTCCGATGCTTTAAAAGCAGCGCAGGAGTTTGTGAAACTTTATCCTGATGCCGCCTTTGGCTATGGTTTGTTGTGCGATGCAAACATCGAATTGGGCAATTATACTGAGGGGGTCGCTGCGGCAGATAAAATGGTGGCTATTCGCCCCGAGTTGCGATCATACAGCCGTGTGGCTTATCTACGTGAGATTTTTGGCGACTATAAAGGTGCAAAAGAGGTCATGCTGTTAGCCACTAAAAGCGGTGTGGACGGTTTGGAACAAACAGAATGGTGTCGCACCGAACTCGGTAAACTCTACGAAATCACAGGCGATACGGCTATGGCAGCGCGATATTATGAACAGTCTTTGGCTTTGCGTCCTGATTATGCCTATGCTTTGGCGGGTTTAGGTCGTTTGGCGAAAATGGAGAGCCGCTATACTGAGGGGGGGGAATATTTCAAAAAAGCAGCCGAACAAACGATGGATTATGCTTTTTATGACGAATTGACCGATTGTTTGCAAAAGATAAACCCAACGGAAGCCCGTAAAAATGCAGAAAACGTCATCGCTCAACTCTCAAAACATGCAACAGACGATGCCGCTCAACCTGACAAAGGGCATTATGCCGACAAAGAATTGGCGTATGCCTATTTGAAGATTGGCGATACAGAAAAAGCCCTCGTCCATGCAACCCGTGAATGGAATCGCAGACCCGACAATATTGACGTGAATGAATGTTTGGCTTGGGTTTATTTTCAAAAAAATGATGTCGCAAATGCAGCCAAACACATGGAAAAGGCTTTGAAAACCAACAGTCAAAATCCACGATTACTTTATCGAGCGGGACAAATATTTCAAAAAAATGGCGATGCCACACGAGGTAATGCATTGATTCAAAAGGCTTTATCAATCAATAAATTTGTTGCATCATGAAGAATCCTGTGAGACAAGCTGACGTTCGGGGAACTTTCAAAGTTCCCCGAACGTGGAGTTTAGTTCTGATTTTATTGTTTTTAGGTATGACAGCAACAGTTTCGGCGCATACCATCAACTATGCGCTCGAAGGGCAGCCTGCGAGTCATGTGCTCAGCTATTATTTGTCGCTCGGTTTCGAGCATATTTTGCCCAATGGACTTGACCATATTTTATTCGTCGTTGGTTTATATTTGTTGAGTCCACGTCTAAAAGATGTGTTTTGGCAAGCCACTGCATTCACCGTAGCGCATACTTTGACCTTGATATTAAGCATGAAAAACATCATCGTTGCGCCACCCGCTTTGATTGAGCCGATTATCGCCCTTTCGATTGCGTTTATTGCCATCGAAAACCTTCTTTCTTCTCGCTTACAGGCATGGCGCATCGGTATCGTTTTTTTGTTTGGTTTGGTACACGGCATGGGTTTCGCCTCCGCACTCAACGAATTAGGTTTGCCACGTGATGCGTTCTTCTCATCGCTCATCACCTTTAATATTGGTGTTGAATTGGGTCAAATAACCGTTATTTTAGCCTGTTGGTTGGCTTTTGGCAAGTGGTTTTCGTCCGAAATATGGTATAGAAAACGCATAGTTTTACCAATGTCGTTAGCTATTGCAGCGATTGCTTTGGTGTGGACTTTTGAACGCATTATGTAAGTAGCGCGGGTTTAAACCCGTGCCACGTTAAAATCACTTTAATGAAAACCTTTTTAACAATCATATTCGTCGGTTTATTCATTGGTTTTGGCATCAAAGCCTTTGTCATTGAGTCCTTTACCGTTCCGACAGATTCCATGACACCGACCATAGCCGTCGGGCAACAGGTATGGCTCAACAAACTGCCTTTTACACCCAAACAAGGCGATGTCATTGGTTTTGAACGCTATGGTGAAAGTTTTGTAAAACGTATCGTCGGTGTGCCTTCTGACTCCGTTTTTACTGAGGGGGGGTATCGTTATCAAGTTTATAAAAACATGAGACTGACATCAGGCAACCTATTAACTTTTATGAAAATACCTAAACGTGGTGAAACGATAACATTAACCGATTCAAACTATGCCTTTTACCAATCATTAATAGAAAAAGAAGGCAATCAAATTGGTAAACTATTAGACAAAGTCTTTATAAATGGTTCTGAAACAACATATTATACTTTTAAACAAAATTATTATTTCGTTCAAGGTGACAACACCGAAGCGTCCGTTGACTCACGTCAGTTTGGTTTGATTGATGAAAAAAGTATTTTGGGGAAGTTGATGTTGTAAATCAGGATATACTATTCAACGAAACATGATTTAAACCTAAGATTCTGTACTCAAATCGAAAAGTAGAACGAAATTTAAATCTGAGTGTTTACCTTTGCAGCCCTATCTTAATGTTAGGGCTTTTTTATCAAATTTAAAAAATCATTCAGATACAAATATGAATACAAGTTTTTTCAATCTCACTGTTAAGAAAATCGTTCGTGAAACGGCTGATGCGGTTAGTCTTTATTTTGACGTGCCAGAAAGCGCAAAAGAAGCTTTCAGATTCGTTCAAGGTCAACATTTGACTTTAAAATTTAATATTGGTGGTAATGACGTTCGGCGAGCCTACTCGATTTGCACCAGTCCACCTGAGGGAGAATTGGCTGTGACCGTAAAGCAAGTGCCAAAAGGTCTTGTTTCGACGCATATTTGTGAAAAAGTGCAACAAGGACAAACGATTGAAGTCATGCCGCCGTTGGGTCGTTTTTTTACCCCCCTCAGTATAGATGCCCGAAAAGACTATTATTTGTTTGGTGCGGGCAGTGGCATTACGCCTTTGATGTCTATTTTGAAAACCATTTTGGAAAGTGAACCACTGTCGCGTGTACACCTTTTGTACAGCAATCGCAACGAAGATTCGATTATTTTTAAGCAAGAACTCTCCAATTTACAACATAAATACGAGGAACAGTTGGTCGTTGAACACATTTTGAGTCAACCAAAAAAGGAAAAAGCAGGTGGTTTATCGGGCTTGTTTTCAAAAGGTAAAGCATCATGGACAGGTAAAAACGGACGCATTGACAGTGCACAAATAGATGCCTTTTTGTCAGAAAACCCCATGCGGACTAAGGTGGCTGAATACTTTGTCTGTGGTCCAAGCGGTATGATTGATGTAACAGAAAAGGCTTTGTTAGACACGAATATTGACAAAAAACA
>JAYTMI010000202.1:0-1756 GCA_043728625.1 Saprospiraceae bacterium
GCCTGAAATAGCGGGTTTGGGCATTGTTAAATTGATTTTGAAAGACGGAGATGGCATCGTTTTACACCATAATTTCTTTAATTTTGTTGTAAAATCAGACAAAAACAAAGCGAATGCGACAGTTTTTGAAGTAAAACCAAAGGATTATAAAAAAGGGGAGTGGTCGCTGAAAAAATGGGATGTTTTGGACGGTTTGAAAGTCAATGGTGCGGGCAAAGGCTATTTTGAATATCAAATTCCGATTTCGAAAAGTGTTAAAATAAACAATGCAAAAGAAGCATACGTCCTTTTTGAAGCTTCCGCCAAACAGCTTTTTGATAAAGACAAAGGGGAGGATTTTAATAAAAATCAAGACTATATGCTTGGTGCAAAAGTGTCGCCACATAAAAACCCAAATGCTTATCCGATGACGGATGAAAAAACGACCCCCTCAGTAATCAGCGTGTTTGTCAATGGTGCGAAAGCCAAAACGATCACATTAGCTGATGACCCTGCTGACCATCGTGGCGTTTTGTCGTGGCATAATCAATTGAAAGACAAGAAGTTGCGCGAAGCGGGTTCGTATGGTTATTTGATTAAAATTCCTTTGTCCAAAGCAGATTTGAAAAAAGCCGTTCGTCAAGGGTTTATTACTTTAAAAATACAAGCGGATACTGAGGGGGGGCTTTCGATTTATGGCGAGGACTTTGGGCGGTATCCTGTGAATCCGAGTGTTGTTGTTTTGAGGTAACGGCATAAAAAATAGTCGGAAGATTTGACACCTTCCGACTATTTGCTCCTTCGTATTTGGAGAGGGAATAACTATTGTACTTAAATTGACATGTCTTCTTGATGAAACTTTGCGCTCAATTTTTCCCATTTTTCAATAATAAAAGAAGTTAATTTCAACAATAAAGGGGCTGAAATGTCTTCAGGTAGTTGTTTTAACACATTTGAAACGACGTTGTTTAATGATAGGTTTGGGCTTTCGGCAAAAAGTGCGATTACTTTGTTTTCAGCCATATACTCCATACTACTTTCGTGGAGTTTTGGAAATATTTCACTTCGCTTTGCATTTTTCAGATATCGCAAAGTATCGTGCAAATGGGCGTATTCAGACATTTGCATAGCCTGTTCGTAAGGAATGGATTTTTTATCATTATCAATTTTCATAGCTCAAACTTATGCTTTATTTTGCAATAATCATAAAATTTCTTTGGTGAGTAAACTTCGTTTTCATCTTCTATAAAACCTGAAATATCAAATAATGGTTCTATTTCTTCAAAATGTTTGTGAAAGGAAAAATACCAGCGACACATGAAGGGCTTTGAAAATGCACAGGATGAGAGCAATTGGCAAGCGTTGAAAGACGGGAAGCCAGAGGCTTTATCTGCGATTTTTCATCAATATTATGATTCCCTTTTTCGATATGGGCAAAAACTAACCAATAATAACACAGAACTAACGAAAGAAATTATTCAGGATATGTTCTTCAAAATATGGGAACGGCGCAGTAGTTTGGGCGATATACGCGACATTAAAGTCTATCTTTTCGTTGCCTTTCGGCGAATTTTGATTGATAAAAGCCGCCATGTTATGGTTGAAGAAGCACATGCCGCATCGTTGAATGTGCAAAATTTCTTTGAAAACTCTGCCGAAGATGCTTTTTTACTTGAAGAAGAACGACTTACCGATGCCAAAAAATTAAAAAAAGCGATACTCAAATTGCCCAATCGGGTTAGAGAAGCCATCACTTTGCGGTATTTTGAAGAAATGG